>NZ_JASCON010000072.1:0-28064 GCF_029959585.1 Pseudomonas sp. PS02302 | reverse complement strand
GCCAGGAGCCGGAAAAAGTAAAGGCGGCGGACCAGGGTCCGCCGCCGATGCATCACTCGCGGTCGATCTGGATTTCGACGCGGCGGTTGGTGGCACGGCCTTCAGCGGTCTCGTTGGTGGCGATCGGCTGACGCTCGCCCATGCCTTTCACGGAGACGATGCTGGCTGCCGGCACACCGGCCTGGACCAGGTAGTTGCTGACCGACTTGGCGCGACGCTCGGACAGACGCTGGTTGTAGGCGTCGGTACCCTTGCTGTCGGTGTGGCCGGTGATCGACAGGCGAGTGCTGGCGGCTTCGCCACGCAGACGACCGGCGATACCGTCGAGCTGAGCACGATCCTGCGGACTGACTGCGGCGGAATCGAAGGCGAAGTGCAGATCACGCGCGGTGATCACTTCCTGCTTCGGCAGCGGTGCCGGCGCGGGAGCCGGTGCGGGCGCCGGAGCCGGGGCCGGAGCGGGCTCCATGCGGGCGACCTGCTCGTTGCCCTTGCCATGCACCCAGCAATAGGCGCCAGCGGTGGTACCTATGCCCAGGGCCGCCATGCCGGCGACGTTACCGCTCTGGGTAGCGCCGGCCGCACCGCCGACCAGGGCGCCGACCGCAGCGCACACCGGCCAATCGGATTTCTGTACGCCGCCCGCGCAACCGGCCAGCACGGTGCTTGCCAGGATGAGGGGTAAAGCTGTCCTTGCGATGCTCTTGCTCATGAAGGGTCTCCTATAGACCAGGTACCGCGAGTTAGGCTCGTCTTTCTTTGTAGTGCGCTGTCAGACTAATGGTGGCGTACACATCTTGACAACGCTGGTTGCTTAGTCAATCGCGATTTGATTAGGGTTCCCTTAATGGCAAACATATTCTCGTCCCGTACCCCGCAACAGGCTCTGGCAGGCCTGCTCGAACATCATCGGCCGGCACGTCTGCTCTGCGTGGCGCGCGAGCCGCTACCGGCGCTGCAGGCCTATGCCGAAGCCCATCCCCACTGCCAGCTGGTACAGGCCGCGGTACCCCTGGACGAGCCGAGCCTATTGGCCGAACGCTACGATCTGGTGATCCTCGCCGATTGCCTGGAACATCTGCCGCTGCGAACGGGCCGCGAATTGCTCGGCGGCCTGCGCAACCTCAACACCTCGCGACTGGCCGTGCTGGTGGACCTGGCCGCCAGCGAATGGCAGCTGACGGATTTCTACGCCCTGGCCCTGCAGGCCAGCGAGCGCTTCGCCCGGGACGGCCAGGTGGTCACCCTGTTCAGCTATGATCTGCACGACTACAAGCAGGTCCCGGACTGGCTCAATGCCCGGTTCTGGGCCAATCCGCAGAATTTCGGCAAGTACTGGTGGTGAGATGCATTCCATGGCCCCCTGCCCCTGTGGCGCGGACCTGTCGCTTGGCGACTGTTGCGGCGCCTTTCATGCCGGCACTCCGGCGCCCGATGCCGAACGACTGATGCGTTCGCGCTACAGCGCCTATGCGCTGGGGCTGATCGACTATCTCGTGGCCACCACGGCCCCCGCGCAGCAGGCGCTGCTGGACAGGGAAGCGCTGACGGCCTGGAGTCTGGGCAGTCGCTGGCAGGGTCTGCAGGTGCTGGAGCATCGCCCCGAGCCCGGCGATCCTGACCATGCGCGCGTCAGCTTCGTGGCACGCTGGGAGGATGGGCGCGGCGCCCATCGCCATGAAGAGCGCTCGGGCTTCGTCCAACGTGAAGGCCACTGGTACTTTCTCGATCCGACCGTACGCCCTCTGCCAGGCCGCAACGACGCCTGCCTGTGCGGCAGCGGCGCCAAGTTCAAGAAGTGCTGCGCAGGCTTCCTGTAACGCCGGCCACGCTCATTCCCTGGCCAGCGTCAGGTGGTCGGTATCCGGGACCGCCACGGGGAGCGCCTCGGACGCCGGCCCCAGATCGCTGCCCACCGGCGCCAGGCTCAGGTGCGACAGATCGACCCGCGGCGGCGCCACCGGCGCGGCCTCATCCTGCAGATCGGCGCCCACGGGTGCCAGGCCGAAATCCGGTGCCTGAACATCAACGAAGGCCGCCATCACGGCATCCCGGGGCGCGACCGACAACGACCCGCGCTCGGCGGCAGACGCCACGGTGGTCGCGGTGGCGGCTGGCTCCCGCGCCTCGACGGGTGCCGCAGCCGGCTCGCTCGTCTCGGCCATGGGCGCCACCTCGACCAGCGCCCCGGCCTGGGCCAGGGTGGCGCGATAGCGCTCGGCGGTAGCGGCGTCGAGACGATTCTTGATGATCATGCGGCGGCCGGAGAAGAGCACGGCGATGCGCTGTTCATCCGCCTGAAACAGCCGCATCAGATTCTGTCGGGTCTGCTGCGCATCGGCGCCAGCGACCAGCTCGCCCTGGAAGGCGATTTCATAGAGCACGGCGGACATGACGACCTCCTCGGTCACGGCAAGAGCTGCAGGATGCAACGTCGTGCCGGAGTGGTCCAGTCCGCACGGTCGCCTGGCCCGGGCGATTTTTTGTTAGCCTGTGCCGAAGCGGCCCCGACTTGTGCAGCAATCGGTGCTTGTTAAACTGCGCAGAAAACGGGAGTGCCGCATGCTTCGCCAGGCCTTGTTCATCACCCTGCTCGGCGTCCTGCTGAGCAGCCTTGGCGGTTGTACCTACATCGGGCGCAACTATGAGGAGCCCCAGGTCGAACTGACCGGCGTGGAGCTGATCCGCGCACGGCTGTGGAGCCAGGACTTCGTGCTGCACTTCCGCGTCCAGAATCCCAACGACAGCACCCTGCCCGTGCGCAACCTGGCCTATACGGTCTACCTGAACGATCTGCTGCTGTCCCAGGGCACCGCCAACCTGCATTCGTCGGTGCCGGCCAATGGCCAGCGCAGCTTCTCGGTGCCGGTGCAGACCAATCTGTGGCGCTACGTGAAGGACGTCGGTCGCATGCTGGAAGACCCCAGCCAGCCGATCAACTATCGCCTGCGCGGTCGGGTGAAGACCGGCTGGCTGTTCGGGCGCAGTGTCCATTTTTCTCGCCAGGGGCAGTTCGTGCCTGGTGCCTACATCCCGGAGTTATGAGATGAACCAACACGTCCACGGTCCCGATTGCAATCATGACCATGACCATCAGCATGATCACGGTCATGCGCACCATGTGCATGGACCGCACTGCAACCATGGCCCGGCCCAGGAGCCGGTGCGCAATCCGCTGAAGGAAGTGGGTCGCAACGATCCCTGCCCGTGCGGCAGCGAGAAGAAATTCAAGAAGTGCCACGGCGCCTGAGCACTTCCCGGTAGGTTGGGCTGAGCGCCGTCTCAGCCCAACCTACCCCTCCGCGACCCTGGCGCGTTACCAGGGCTGTCCGCCGCGCTGCGACTCCAGCCGCCGGATGAACTCCTCCAGCACCAGGGCGTAGAGATCGTCCTTGAGCACCAGATCCTCGACCCCGCAATCGATGTTGGGATTGTCGTTGACCTCGATCACCGCCAGCTTGTCGCCCGCCTGCTTGAGATCCACGCCATAGAGGCCATCGCCGATCAGGTTGGCGGTGCGTACCGCCAGCTCGACCACCGCATGGGGCGCATCCTGCACCGCCAGCGTACGGAAATCGCCGCTGACCTCGGTGGCGCTCGCACTGTGGTCGTAGATCTGCCAGTGCCCCTTGGACATGAAGTACTGGCAGGCGAAGATCGGCTCCTGGTTCAGCACGCCGATGCGCCAGTCGTATTCGGTGTAGAAGAACTCCTGGGCCAGCAGCAGCACCGAGCGCTCGAAGAGTTCGGCGCTGGCCTTGCGCAGCTGCGCCGCGTCCTCGACCTTGATGACGCCGCGGGAAAAGGAGCCGTCGGGGATCTTCAGCACCAGCGGGAAACCCAGGCGTTCGCCGAGTCCTTCGAGTTGACCGGGATTGTCCTTGTAGAGGATCTCGGTCGCCGGCATGTCCAGCTTGTGGGCGCGCAGCAGGTCGGCCAGATAGACCTTGTTGGTGCATCTGAGGATGGAGCGTGGATCGTCCATCACCACCAGACCCTCGCTTTCGGCCTTCTTGGCGAAGCGATAGGTGTGGTGGTCGATGGCGGTGGTCTCGCGGATGAACAGGGCGTCGAATTCACCCAGCCGTGCGTAATCCTTCTTTTCGATCAGCTCCACGTCCAGCCCCAGGTGCTTGCCGACGCGCACGAAATTCTTCAGCGCCTTGGCATCTGACGGCGGAAAGGCTTCCTTGGGGTCGTGCAGGATGGCCAGGTCGAAACGATATTTTTCGCGCCGCCCCGGTTTGAGCCAGACGCGGCGACTGAAGCCGTCGAGGGCGTTGGCGAAGTGATCTTCCTGCTGTTCGTGCAGCTTGTGGATGCTGCCCAGCTTGAGGCCGCCGATGTGCCAGCCAGCGCGGTCGCGGCGGAATTCCACCAGCAGCAGTGGACAGGGAAAGGCCTCGAACACCTGGCGCGCCAGATCCTGCAGGGGCGCGATGTCGGTGTTGCCGAAATAGAGCGTGAGGGTGAAGCCGTCGGCGCTGCCGTAGGGATGACCGGCCAGCGCCTTGGTCAGCAGCTTGTCCAGGTCCTCCAGCGCCAAGCCATAGAGTGACTTGCGCGCCAGTTCGCTGATGGTACGCACCGAGGGGATGACCTTGTGCCCCCGGGCTTCGGCGAGTAGCGAGCAGTAGTAGCCGTGGCCGAGGTACTTCTGGCTGCGGCAGAGGTTGATCACCTGCACGCGTTTGCCATTGTCCTGTTCGTTGGATTGCTCCAGGTATTCCTGGGCGGTGATGACATCTTCGCTGGGATAGTAGGACGACCAGTCTTCCTTGCGTTCCACGACGATATACAGCTTGCTCACTGGACCTCCTCGGTGCGGGGCGTGGTCCCGGCGGAAACCCGGATACCGCCGGACCACTCCAACTGTTGTAACGCGGGTGCTATTAACCGTTGCTTAACCATGCCAGGCTGCCCGCTCTGCCCCAGGAGAATCCTTCGCGATGAGTTTCACACTCAGGCCCGCCGGGCTGGACGATCTGGCGGCGCTGGTCGATCTGGAAGCGCGCTGCTTCAGCTATGACCGCCTTTCCCGGCGCAATTTCCACTACATGCTCACCCGGGCGAACGCCATGCTGATCCTGGCGGAAAACGATCGCCAGGTGGCGGGCTATGCGCTGGTGCTGTTCCACCAGAACACCTCGCTGGCACGTCTCTATTCCATCGCCGTCGATCCTGCGGCGCGTGGCCATCGCCTGGGCCAGCGGCTGCTGGAGGCTGCCGAAGCCGAGGCGGTGGAGCGCGATTGCGCCTACCTGCGCCTGGAGGTCCGACCGGACAACGCCGCCGCCATCGCCCTCTATGAGCGCAACGGCTACCTACCCTTCGCCACGGTGGAGGATTACTACGAGGACCACAGCCAGGCCCTGCGCTTCGAGAAGCGCATCCGCCAGCCGCGCGAAGGCCAGGCGCGCCCGGTGCCCTTCTATCGCCAGACCACCGACTTCACCTGCGGCCCGGCCAGCCTGCTGATGGCCATGGGCGCCCTGCAGCCCGGCCGGCCGCTGGAGCGGCGCGAGGAACTGCGGCTGTGGCGCGAAGCCACCACCATCTACATGACCGCCGGGCACGGCGGCTGCGGCCCCCACGGCCTGGCCCTGGCCGCGCTGCGCCGGGGCTTCAGGGTCACGCTGCAGGTCAATACCCGGGGCCCTCTGTTCCTCGACGGCGTGCGCAGCGAAGAAAAGAAGGAAGTCATGCGCCTGGTGCACGAGGACTTCAGCGCCGAGATCAAGCAGTCGCCCATCGAGCGCCTCTACCGGACGCGCCTGGACATCGCCCACTGGGTCAACCAGGGCGCCTTCCCGCTGGTGCTGATCAGCTCCTTCCGGCTGACCAAGGCCAAGGGACCGCATTGGGTGCTGGTCACCGACTGCGACGAGGACTTCGTCTACCTGCACGATCCCGATGTCGACCACAGCCAGCACCGCCGTGAACTGGACTGCCAGCACATCCCCGTGTCCCACGCCGAGTTCGACAAGATGAGTCGCTTCGGCCGCGGCAAGCTGCGCGCGGCGGTGATCCTAGGTCCTGTACGAAAAGTCGCCGAGCGAAGGTCAGGCGAGGCGAAAAAGGCTGAGGAAGCGGAGTTTACGAGTGGTAAATGAGCATTCCGAAGCGTTTTTCAACGAAGCATCACCGAGCGCAGGCACTTTTCGTACAGGACCGAAGGGCCGGCTGAACCCGGGGTTGTACTGGACGCCGAACAGGGCCAGGATCAAGGCCAACAAGAATCACGGGGCGGTCGATGAGTCAGTCCTTGCGCAAGCGCAATCCCTCCTACGAATTGATGGAGGACCTGAGCGGTCACTCGGTGATCTATCGGGAGCATGGCTTTCCCTGCCCGCTGGTGCGCTGGCATTTCCACAAGGAATACGAGCTGCACCTGATCGTGGCCAGTTCGGGGACGGCCTTCATCGGCGACTACATCGGCAACTTCTATCCGGGCACCCTGTTTCTCACCGGTCCGCATCTACCGCACAACTGGATCAGCCGCGTCGCCGAGGGCGAGGTGGTGGCCAAGCGCGACATGCTGGTCAACTTCACCAACGAGACGGTGGATAACGCCACGGCGGTGTTTCCCGAACTCAGCGGCCTGGCGCCGCTGCTGGAACGCGCCCGCTATGGCATCGAATTCCAGGATCCGCAGCTGATCGCCCGCGCCGAGGCGTTGCTGCAACAGATTTCGGAGAGCGGCGGCGCCACCCGCCTCGGCCATTTCCTGGTGCTGATGGAAGCGCTGGCCACTTCGGAGCGCTATCAGCTGCTGTCGGGCAGCGTCGAGCCGGCCACGGCCAGCGAACAGGCGGTGGATCGCACCAACCGGGCGCTGAATTTCATCTTCGATCACTACCAGCGTGATTTCACCCAGGAAGAAGTGGCCGAGCACCTGGGCATGACGCCCACTTATTTCTCGCGCTTCTTCCGCCAGGCCACCGGGCGCACCTTCGTCGAATTCGTCAACAGCCTGCGCATCAGCAAGGCCTGCGAGATGCTCTCCCACAGCAGCATGCCGGTCACCGACATCTGCTTCGAGGCCGGCTTCAACAACATCTCCAACTTCAATCGACGCTTCCACCAGCTCAAGGGCATGACCCCGCGCCAGTACCGCAGCCTGACGGTGCAGCGCCTGACCGAGCAGAACGCCTGAGCGGCTTTCCTTGATCCGGTTTGTTGCCAGCTTGAGAGCCATTGAACAGACGCGGCGCAAAGTTCGGTTATGATCGAACTACCTATCCGTGCCGACCGAGGACAGAGCCATCATGAGCGAACCCTACACGCCCCCACGCATCTGGACCCCCACCACCTCCGGCGGCAACTTCGCCAGCATCAACCGCCCCATCGCCGGGTCGACCCACGACAAGGAGCTGCCGGTCGGCGAGCATCCCTTCCAGCTGTATTCGCTGGGCACGCCCAACGGCATGAAGGTGACCATCCTGCTGGAAGAGTTGCTGGCGGCCGGACATGGCGACGCCGAATACGACGCCTGGCTGATCCGCATCAGCGAGGGTGAGCAATTTTCCAGCGGCTTCATCGAGATCAATCCGAATTCCAAGATCCCGGCCCTGGTGGATCGTCGCGGCGCCGAGCCGCTGCGCGTCTTCGAGTCCGGCGCCATCCTGCTCTATCTCGCCGACAGCTTTGGCGCCTTCATCCCGAAGGATCACGCCGGTCGCACCGAGACGCTGAACTGGCTGTTCTGGCAGATGGGCTCGGCGCCCTTCCTCGGCGGCGGCTTCGGGCATTTCTACGCCTACGCCCCGGAAAAGCTCGAATACCCCATCAACCGCTACGCCATGGAAGCCAAGCGCCAACTCGATGTGCTCGACCGCCTGCTGGCCGAGCGCAGCTACGTGGCCGGCGAGGACTACGGCATCGCCGACATCGCCATCTGGAGCTGGTACGGCAACCTGGTGCTGGGCCAGTTGTACAACGCCGCGGAATTCCTCGCGGTGCAGGACTATACCCACGTGCAGCGCTGGGCCCAGGCCATCGCCGCACGGCCGGCAGTGCAGCGCGGTCGGCGGGTCAATCGCACCTGGGGCGAGCCGGGCGAGCAACTGGCCGAGCGGCATTCGGCGGCCGACCTGGATTGACGCGGGGTAGACGTCAGCGGAGCCGTTGGGTTCGCTGATCGCGGCCATGGGCCGCTCCTACAGAGGCTTGATGTTTCCGTAGGAGCGGCCGCATCGGCGGACCGCCATGGCCGCGATAAAGACAGTTGCTGCTACGAAAGGGGCGACAGTTGATCCCGATTTTTTGCCAGGGTGATGCAGATGAGCGCCTGCTCGAAAAGCCCTCTCGCCACCAGGCCCAGTGGAAAAGGCTGCGCCGTTTTCCACGCTACTGCAGTGCTCGGCCGCAACCTATTTGCCACTGGCGCGGAACCTGATCGCGAGTGACCGGAGCTGAAGCCGCCATAGCCCTGCGCGGCCCCTGGCCAGCTCTAGATACCGAACCGGACCCAAAGCGCTCGCCAACTCCTGCGCGAGCGTCTGGACTACCCCATTAGCAGGCGCTGAGCGCCTTTCCATATTTCCTGCACATTTGCCCAGCAGCCTGACTTCCATCTCAGTCAGGTCTGGCAGGCATGAGCAGGAAATCCCGCATTCTCGTCGTCGTTGTCTTGGTCGGTGCCGCCGTGGCGCTGGGGCTGGTGCTGCACAGGCGCTCGACCGACACCGGTGGCGCTGCGCCCGGCAGCCAGGGTGGCCGGGCCTGGAGCGCGGCCGCGGGACAGGGCCAGCCGATCACCGTCGCGGTGGGCCAGGCCGGGCATGCCGATGTGCCGGTCACCCTCACCGCCCTGGGCACCGTGGTGGCCAACGCCAGTGTGACGGTGACCACCCGAGTGGCCGGTCAGCTGGAGCAGGTGTTCTTCACCGAAGGGCAGCGGGTGAAGAAGGGCCAGCTCCTGGCGCAGATCGATCCGCGGCCCTACCAGGCCACCCTCGATCAATATCGCGGTGACCTGGCGCAGAACCAGGCGCAACTCAAGAGTGCCCAGCTGACCCTGGAGCGCTACCGCCGGCTGGTGGCCAAGGATTCCCTGGCCAGACAGGAGCTGGACACCCAGGTCGCCACCGTGGGCCAGTACCAGGGCGCGGTGCAGGCCGACCAGGCGCAGATCGCCGCCGCCCAGTTGAATCTGCAGTACGCCCGCATCACTGCGCCACTGGAAGGCTACGTCGGCCTGCGCCTGGTGGACCCGGGCAACTACCTGGCGGCCGGCGACACCACCGGCCTCGTCAGCATCACCCAGACCGATCCCATCGCCGTAACCTTCAGCCTGCCCCAGGCGACGCTCGCCAGCCTGCTGCCCAAGGTCCGCCAGGGCCAGGCGCTGCCGGTCACCGCGCTCGGCCAGCTGGACAGTGCGACGCTGGCCGAGGGCGCGCTGAAGTTCATCAGCAACGAGATCGACACCAGCACCGGCAGCCTCAAGCTCAAGGCAGTGTTCGCCAACCCGGACGAGAAGCTCTACCCCAACCAGTTCGTCAACGTACGCCTGCAGACCGACACCCTGAAGAACGCCGTGGTGGTCCCCGCCGCCGCGGTGCAGCTGGGCAGCGACGGCAGCTTCGTCTATGTGATGGGCGCCGATGACAGGGTGCAAAGACGCGGCGTGACCACCGGGCCGGCGCTGGGCGAGCGGCTGGCCATCACCCAGGGACTCGCGGGCGATGAACGGGTGGTCATCCGTGGCATCGACCACCTGCGCGACGGCGCCCAGGTCCGCGTGGAAGGCGCGCCGGCGGCGGCTGCCCACCCATGAATCCGTCACGGCTGTTCATCCAGCGGCCGGTGGCCACGGTACTGCTGATGGTGGCGGTGCTGTTCGCCGGCCTGCTCGGCTATCGCCTGCTGCCGATCTCGGCGCTGCCAGAGGTGGACTATCCCATCATCCAGGTGACCACCCTCTACCCCGGCGCCAGCGCCAAGGTGCTGGCCACCGCGGTGACCGCGCCGCTGGAACGCCAGCTGGGGCAGATGGCCGGCCTGGCGCAGCAGTACTCCACCAGCTCGGCCGGCGCCTCGGTCATTACCCTGAAATTCGACCTCAGCCTGTCGCTGGACGTCGCCGAGCAGGAGGTGCAGGCCGCGATCAACGCCGCCAATAGCTATCTGCCGGACGACCTGCCCAATCCGCCCACCTACAAGAAGGTCAATCCCGCCGACGCCCCGGTGCTGACCCTGGCCGCCACCTCCGACAGCCTGCCGCTGACCCAGGTGCAGGACCTGGTCAACACCCGCCTGGCGCTGAAGCTGTCGCAGCTCTCCGGGGTCGGCCTGGTGAGCCTGGCCGGCGGCCAGCAGCCGGCGGTGCGCATCGATGTCGACCCCAAGGCCCTGGCCGCCCACGGCCTGACCCTGGAAGATGTCTACACGGTGGTCAACGCCGCCAACGTCAACGGCTCCAAGGGCGGCTTCGACGGCCCCGACCACTCCATCACCATCGACGCCAACGACCAGTTGCGCAGCGCCGCCGAGTACGGCGAGCTGGTGCTCAGCTACGCGCACGGCGCCGCCCTGCACCTCAAGGACGTGGCCACGGTCGCGGAGGCACCGGAAAACGCCTATCTGCAGGCCACCGCCAACGGTCGTCCGGCCATCGTCATCAACATCCAGCGCCAACCGGGGGCGAACGTCATCGGCGTGGTCGACGCCATCCAGAAACAGTTGCCCAAGCTCCGGGCCGCCCTGCCCGACAATGTCCAGCTAACGGTGCTGGCCGATCGCACCCAGACCATCCGCGCCTCGCTTGCCGACGTGCAGTTCGAGTTGCTGCTGTCCATCGCCCTGGTGGTGATGGTGACCTTCCTGTTCCTGCGCAACTTCACCGCGACCCTGATTCCCAGCCTGGCGGTGCCGCTGTCGCTGGTGGGCACCTTCGGTGTCCTGTACCTGGCCGGTTTCTCGCTGAACAACCTGACGTTGATGGCGCTGACCATCGCCACCGGTTTCGTCATCGACGACGCCATCGTGGTGGTGGAGAACATCGCCCGCCACCTGGAAGACGGCGAGCCGCCGCTGCAGGCGGCGTTGCGCGGTTCGCGGGAGATCGGCTTCACCATCATCTCCCTGACCTTCTCGCTGATCGCCGTGCTGATCCCGCTGCTGTTCATGGGCGACGTGGTGGGTCGGCTGTTCCGCGAATTCGCCATCACCCTGGCGGTGGCCATCCTGGTCTCCATGTTCGTCTCCCTGACGCTCACACCGATGCTCTGCGGCCGGCTGCTGCAGCACGTGCCGCTGGAGCGCCAGAGCCGCTTCGCGCGCTGGGGCGAGCGGCAATTCGAACGCCTGGTAGCGGGTTACGACCGCACCCTGAGCGTGGTGCTGGATCACCAGCGGCTGACCCTGCTGGTGGCCGTGGCCACCGTGGCGCTGACCGCCCTGCTCTATCTGCTGGTGCCCAAGGGCTTCTTTCCCGGCGAAGACACCGGGCTGATCGTCGGTTTCACCCGCGCCTCCCAGGATGTCTCCTTCGACGTTATGGCGCGCCGCCAGCAGGCGCTGGTGCAACAGGTGCTGGCCGATCCCGCGGTGGCCACGGTCACCTCGACCATCGGCGTCGACGGCAGCAACGCCACCCTCAACCAGGGCCGCCTGCAGATCCAGCTCAAGCCCTTCGATGAGCGCAGCGAGCGGGCACCGGCCATCATCCAGCGCCTCAAGCGGGCCGCCGCAGGCGTGGCCGGCATTCGCCTGGACCTGGTGGCCAACCAGGAGCTGACGGTGGACGACCAGCTCACGCCCAGTCAGTACCAGTTCACCCTGGACGATGCCGACGGCACCCGGCTGGCCGCCCTGCTGCCGCGGCTGCTGCCACGCCTGCAGGCGCGGCCGGAGCTGCGCGACGTGCTCGACGATCTGGAAGACCAGGGCCTCACCGCCCAGGTGGAGCTGGACCGCGCCGCCGCCGCGCGCTTCGGCATCACCGCCGCCGACGTGGACACCGCGCTCTACAACGCCTTCGGCCAACGGCTGATCTCCACCATCTTCACCCAGGCCAACCAGTACCGGGTGGTGCTGCAGGTGCCCGGCGCCTTCCGGCAGACCCCGGCGGCCTTCGGCGACATCTATCTGGCGCCGGCGACCACCGCCACGGCCAGCGGCACCCGCACCACGACCACAACCACAACCACAACCATGAGCAGCAGTCCCAAGGGGCTGGTGCGCCTCACCGATATCGCCCGCATCGAGCAGCGTCCCGGCGCCCTGGCGCTGACGCGCCTGGGGCAGTTCCCGGCGGTGACGCTGTCCTTCAACCTGGCCGACGGCTATTCCCTGGAGCAGGCGCAGCAGGCCATCGCCCAGAGCATGGCCGAGGCCCAGGCGCCGAGCAGCGTCACCCTGAGGTACCAGGGCGCGGCCCAGGCCTTCCAGCAGGCGGCCAGCAATACCCTGTGGCTGATCGCCGCGGTGGTGGTGATGTACATCGTGCTGGGGGTGCTCTACGAGAGCTTCATCCACCCGGTGACCATCCTTTCCACCCTGCCCTCGGCGGCCATCGGCGCCCTGCTGCTCCTGCTACTGACGGGCACCGAGTTCTCCCTGATCGCCCTGATCGGCGTGGTGCTGCTGATCGGCATCGTCAAGAAGAACGCCATCATGATGGTGGACTTCGCCCTGGAGGGACGCCAGCAGCTGCACCTGGCGCCGCGGGAGGCCATTCACCGCGCCTGCCTGCTGCGCCTGAGACCCATCCTGATGACCACCCTGGCCGCCCTGCTCGGCGCCCTGCCGCTGATGTTCGCCAGCGGCTCCGGCGCCGAGCTGCGCCGGCCGCTGGGGCTGGTGATCGTCGGCGGGCTGCTGGTCAGCCAGGTGCTGACCCTCTACACCACGCCGGTGATCTACCTGGTCTTCGATAGCCTCGGCGAACGGCTGGGGCGGCGCTGGCAGCGGAGCGGCGGACGATGAATCCCATCCGCCTGTTCGTGCTCAAGCCGGTCGCCACCCTGTTGCTGAGTCTGGCGGTGCTGTTGCTCGGCCTGCTCGGCTACGCCCGCTTGCCGGTGGCGCCGCTGCCCAAGGTGGACTTCCCCACCATCGTGGTCACCGCCAGCCTGCCGGGCGCCAGCCCCGAGACCATGGCCGCCACCGTGGCCACGCCGCTGGAGCGCAGCCTCGGCCAGATCGCCGGAATCACCGAGCTGACCTCCAGCAGCAGCCAGGGCGCCACCACCCTGATCCTGCAATTCGACCTGTCGCGCAACATCGACGGCGCCGCCCGCGACGTCCAGGCCGGCATCAACGCCGCCCGCAGCCTGCTGCCCAGCGGCATGCCCAGCCTGCCCACCTATCGCAAGGCCAATCCCACGGAATCGCCGATCCTGATGCTGGCGCTGACGTCCAGGACGCGCAGCCCGGGTGAACTCTATGACCTGGCGTCGAGCATCCTGCAGCAGAAGATCGCCCAGGTGCAGGGCGTCGGCCAGGTATCGATCCGCGGCAGTTCGTTGCCGGCGATCCGCATCGACCTGCAGCCCCAGCAACTGGCCCATGCCGGCATCGCCCTGGACAGCGTGCGCGCGGCCATCGCCAACGCCACAACCCATGGCGCCAAGGGCGTGCTGCATGCCGAGGGCCAGACCTGGTCCATCGAGAGCAACGGCCAGCTGGAGCAGGCGGCGGACTATGCGCAGCTGATCGTCGGCTACCAGCAAGGCGCCGCGCTGCGGCTGAGCGACGTGGCGCGGGTCTACGCCACGGTCGAGGACGTCTACGTCAGCGGCTCGCTGAACGGCCAGCCTTCGGTGACCCTCGGCGTCACCCGCCAGGCCGGCGCCAACATGCTGCAGACCCTGGACGCCATCAAGGCCCAGCTGCCGGTCCTGCAGGCCCTGGTGCCGGGTGACGTGGACCTGGTGCCGGTGATCGACCGCTCCGCCAGCATCCGCGCCTCGCTGCACTCCACCGAGGAGACCCTGCTGGTGGCGATGCTGCTGGTGATCGCGGTGGTGTTCGTCTTCCTGCGCGACCTGCGGGCCACCCTGGTACCCGCCGTGGCCCTGCCGCTGTCATTGATCGGCACCTGCGCGATCATGTACCTGCTCGACTACAGCCTGGACAACCTGTCGCTGATGGCGCTGATCATCGCCACCGGCTTCGTGGTGGACGACGCCATCGTGGTGCTGGAGAACGTCACCCGCCACCGCGAGCTGGGTCGCGGTCCGCTGCGCGCGGCACTGATCGGCGGCCGCGAGGTGGCCTTCACCGTGCTGTCCATGACGCTGTCGCTGATCGCCGTGTTCATCCCGCTGCTGCTCATGGGTGGCATCGTCGGCCGGCTGTTCCGCGAATTCGCCGTGACCCTCAGCGTGGCCCTGGTCATCTCCATGCTGCTGTCGCTGACCCTCACCCCCATGCTCTGCGCGCGGGTACTGCGCGAGCGCTCACCCGCAGCACCGGTGCCGGCGCTCTATCGGTGGATCGAGAACGGCCTGGCGCGCCTGCAAGGCGGCTATCTGCGCGGCCTGGACTGGGTGCTGCGGCACCCGCTGCTGACCCTGGCGAGCCTGGCGCTGACCGTGGCGCTCAACGTCTACCTCTATGTGGTGGTGCCCAAGGGCTTCTTTCCGGACCAGGATACCGGGGTGGTGCTCGGCGCCATCCGCGCCGACCAGAGCATCTCCTACCAGGCTCTGGCGCCCTCTGTGAAGGCAATCGCCGCCCGCTTGCGTGACGATCCCGACGTGGCGGCGGTGATGGCCTCCACGGGCGGCGGCATGTTCGGCTCGCGCAACTCGGCGCAATTCTTCATCCGCCTCAAGGACTACAGCGAGCGCAAGGACAGCGCTCAGCGGATCGCCAATCGCCTGAGCCAGCTTGGCAGCCGCCATGCCGGCATCCAGCTGTTCCTCATGCCGGCCCAGGATCTGCGGGTCGGCGGGCGCAGCGCCAACGCCACCTATCAATTCAGCCTGCAGGCCGACGACCTCGACGAATTGCGCCGCTGGACACCCAGGGTGGAAGCCGCCTTCAAGACCCTGCCGGAACTCACCGGGGTGGATTCCGATGCGCAGAACGGCGGCCAGGAGGTGCGCCTGGAGATCGACCGCGCCGCGGCCAGTCGCCTGGGGGTGAGCGTCAAGGACCTCGACACCCTGCTGGACAACGCCTTCAGCCAGCGCCAGGTGGCCACCCTCTATCGCACCCTCAACCAGTACCACGTGGTGCTGGGGCTGGCGCCGGCCTACACCCAGGACCCCGAGGTGCTCAAGCAGCTATACGTGGTGACCGGCAGCGGCGCCCAGGTCCCGCTGGCCGCCTTCGCCCGCTTCACCGGCGGCAATGCCCCCCTGGCGGTGGCGCACCAGGGCCAGATGGCGACCAGCACCCTGGCCTTCAACCTGGCCGACGGGGTATCCCTGGAACAGGCGCAGCGGGCGATCCAGACGGCGCTGGTCAAGGTCGGCCTGCCGCGGCAGATCCAGTCCGGCTTCCAGGGCACCGCCCAGGCCTTCTCCACCCTGGTCGCGCAGATTCCCTGGCTGGTGGCCGCGGCCCTGGCGGCCATCTACCTGGTGCTGGGCATGCTCTACGAGAGCTACATCCATCCGCTGACCATTCTCTCCACCCTGCCCTCGGCCGGGGTCGGCGCCCTGTTGCTGCTGCTGGCCACCGGCACCCAGCTGACCCTCATCGCCCTGATCGGCATCCTGCTGCTGATCGGCATCGTCAAGAAGAACGCCATCCTGCTGGTGGACTTCGCCCTGGTCGCCGAGCGCGACCGCGGCCTCTCGCCCGAGGCCGCCATCCGCGAGGCCTGCCGGCTGAGATTCCGGCCGATCCTGATGACCACCCTGGCGGCCTTCTTCGGCGCCCTGCCGCTGGCGCTGGGTAGCGGCGGCGACGACGCCCTGCGCCAGCCCCTGGGGCTGGCCATCGCTGGCGGCCTGGCCCTGAGCCAGGTGCTGACCCTCTTCACCACCCCGGTGGTGTTCCTCTGTCTCGACCGCCTGAGCCGCGCCAGCCGCCGGTTCTGGCGCCAGCATCTGCGCCGCGCCGCGGCCTGAAGGTAACGACCATGCCGCTCCTGCGCCTCCTGCCCTTGCTGCTCCTGCTGACCCTGCTTGCCGGCTGCACCGTCGGGCCCGACTACCAAAAGCCCAGCGCCCCGCTGTCGACGCATTTCAAGGAGGCAGCCGGCTGGAAGGCCGCCCGCCCGCGTGACGATCAGGCCAAGGGCGCCTGGTGGCAACGCTACGACGATCCCCAGCTCAGCGCCCTGCTGACCCAGGTGGCGGTCTCCAACCAGAACGTCGCCCAGTACCAGGCGCTCTATCGCCAGGCACGCGCCCTGGTCCGCGAAAGCCGCGCCGAGACCCTGCCCAGCGCCACCCTGGACGCCAAGACCACCCGCAGCGAGAACGCCAGCAGCAGCGACAGCGGCAGTGCCAGTGCCGGCGGCGCCACGGTCAGGAACGCCGACAGCCTCAGCCTCGGCCTGAGCTGGGACCTGGACCTCTGGGGCCGGCTGCGCCGCACCCTGGAAGAAGACCGCGCCAGTGCCCAGGCCAGCGCCGCCGAGCTGGCCAACGCCACCCTCAGCGCCCAGGCGGAACTGGCCCAGGACTACTTCCAGCTGCGCGTGCTGGATCGGCGTCTGGCGCTCTATGAGCAGACCCTGGCCGATTACCGACGCTATCTCGCGGTGATCCAGAACAAGTACGACGAACAGCTCGCCTCCCGTGCCGATCTCGCCCAGGCACGGACCCAGCTGGAGAGCGCCGACGCCAATCGGCTGGCCCTGACCACCCAGCGCGCCCAGCTGGAACACGCCATCGCCCTGCTGCTGGGCAAGCCGCCCGCGGACTTCGCCCTGGCCGCCGATCCCCGGTGGCAGGCCCGGCTGCCGGACATTCCTGCCGGCCTGCCCACTGCCCTGCTGGAGCGCCGCCCGGACATCGCCCAGGCCGAGCGCCAGGTGGCCGCCGCCAATGCCGCCATCGGCGTGGCCACCGCCGCCTACTACCCCGACCTGACCCTGAGCGCCAGCGGCGGCTACCAGAGCAGCCTGCTCGGCGAGCTGCTCAAGACGCCGAGCCGCTTCTGGTCACTGGGACCGACCCTCTCCGGTACCCTGTTCGATTTCGGTGCCACCCGCGCGAGCGTCGACCAGGCGCGCGCGGCCTACGACGCCAAGGTGGCGAGCTACCGGCAGACGGTGCTCACCGCCCTGGGCGAGGTGGAAGACGACCTGGTGGCGCTGCAGGTGCTCGGCCCCGAACTCGCCGCCCAGCGCCGCGCCGTGGCCGCCGCCCGCGATTCGGCCAGCGTGACCCGCGACCAGTACGAGGCCGGCATCATCGACTACCTGGACGTGGCCACCACCCAGGCGACCCAGCTGAGCCAGGAGCAGAGCCTGCTGCAACTGGAATCCAGCCAGCTGGTGACCAGTGTCCAGCTGCAGATGGCCCTGGGTGGCGACTGGCAGGCCGCGCGCCTGGCCGACGCCCCCTGACAGCCACCCGTGGAGCTGCTAGCGTGCCCTTACCTTCCGCCGTCGAGATCCGCATGGGCCTGTTTCGCCTGTCCCTCTCCGCCAAGGTCTTCCTCGCCGCCCTGGCGCTCTGCGCCTTCGCCGTGCTGGGCATGGCCTGGGCCTCCTACTTAAGTTTCTCGCGGGATTTCCTCGGCTATCTCAACGGCCAAGCCGAACAGCGGCTGGATGCCCTGGTGCCGCGCTTCGAGCACGCCTACGCCGAGCATGGCGACTGGAATTTCCTGCTCAACCAGCACCCGCCCGAGGCCTGGATCCAGCTGCTGCGCCCGGAATTGCCCGCCAATACCAGCGTCCGCCCCTCCCCGCCGGTGTCGGATCTCACCGGCGCCTTTCTGCGCTTCTCGCTGCTGGATGCCGAGCATCGCTACCTGATCGGCTTTCGCGACCTGCCGCCCGTCCCGCTGTTGCGGGCCATCCACTGGCAGGGCCGGGTGGTCGGCTGGCTGGCGCTGACGCCCTTCGAGGCGGTCATCAGCGACGGCGACCGCCGCTTCCAGCAGAGCCAGATCCGCTCCAGCCTGGTGATCGCCTTCGTCTGCCTGCTGCTGGCCGCCGCCCTGGCCTGGTGGATCGCCCGCACCCTGCTGCGCCCGATCCGCACCGTGGCCGCCGCCACCCATCGTCTGGCGGCCGGCGACTACGGCATCCAGCTGCCCATCCGCTCCGCCGACGAGGCCGGCCAGCTGGCCCAGGACTTCAACCGCCTGGCCCGCGTCCTGGCCAGCAACGAGCTGCAGCGCCGCGCCTTCATGGCCGACATCTCCCACGAATTGCGGACGCCCCTGGCGGTGCTCAGGGGTGAACTGGAAGCCATGGAGGACGGGATCCGCCCGCTGGATGTGAGCGGGCTGAAGTCGCTGCAGACCGAGGTCGGCTCGCTGAACAAGCTGGTGGACGATCTATTCGAATTGTCGCTGGCCGAAGTCGGCGGCCCCACCTACCGCCACGAAGCGCTGGACCTGGCGACCCTGCTGGCGCTGACCGCCGATGCCTGGCGCCCGCGCTATCGCCAGGCCGGCCTGGAACTGCGGCTGGAGCTGCCGGATACCCCGCTGCTGATCCGCGGCGATGAGGCGCGCCTGGGCCAGCTGTTCTACAACCTGCTGGAGAACAGCCTGAGGTACACCGAAGCCCCTGGTCAGGTGCACCTTGCCGCGCGCCAGCTCGGCAACCTGCTGCAGGTCGATCTGCAGGACTCCGCGCCCGGGGTGCCCGCGGCCGACCGCGAACGGCTGTTCGAGCGGTTCTACCGCGTCGAAGGCTCGCGCAGCCGCCGCAGCGGCGGCGCCGGCCTGGGCCTGGCCATCTGTCGCGGCATCGCCGAGGTGCATGGCGGTCAGCTGCAGGCCAGGGAATCACCGCTTGGCGGCCTCTGGCTCGAACTGCGGTTGCCCGCCCTCGCTGACCGGAGCCCGGCATGAGCCAGACCATTCTGCTGGTGGAAGACGAACCCAAGCTCGCCGCCCTGCTGAGTGACTACCTCAAGGCCGCCGGCTTCAGCTGCGACTGGCACGCCGACGGCGAACAGGCCCTGGCCGCCCTCCGCGCCACGCCACCCGACCTGCTGCTGCTCGACCTGATGCTGCCCGGCCTCGACGGCCTGGAGATCTGCCGCGCGGTACGCACCTTCAGCGCCCTGCCGATCATCATGGTCACCGCCCGGGTCGACGAGATCGACCGCCTGCTCGGCCTGGAACTGGGCGCCGACGACTACATCTGCAAACCCTTCAGCCCGCGCGAAGTGGTGGCCCGGGTCAAGGCCGTGCTGCGCCGCAGCAGCGTGCCGGACGGCCGGCCCGCGCCCAGCGGCCTGCAGCTGGACACCGAGACCTACCAGGCCAGCTTCAACGGGCGGCCGCTGGAGCTGACCCCGGTGGAATTCCGCCTGCTGGCGACCCTGGCCCAGCACCCCGGCAAGGTGCTTTCGCGCGACCAGTTGCTCAACCACTTGCACACCGACTACCGCATCCTCACCGACCGCACCGTCGACAGCCACGTGCGCAACGTCCGCCGCAAGCTGCACCGCCTCGACCCGGACTGCGAGCTGATCCGCTCCATCTATGGCGTGGGCTATTGCCTGGAGACTTGACCCGCTCAGCCTGCGCTCGACCAGGCCGCACTCGCCGATCCCAGCCGCGTAGCCGGCCGCGGCCAGTGCAGGCGCAGGTCGCCGATCTGCAGCGGCGGGCGCAACCGCAGCGCCGGCCCCCAGGCGGTGGGCTCGGGGGTGGCATCGTAGTCGGCGTCCTGCACGCCGGTATAAAGGGGCGCGTAGGCCACGGCGGGATGCTCGGTCAGCAGGCAGGCGGTACGCGCCAGCGACAGGCGCGCGCTCAGCACACGGCCCTCGCGCAGGCGACCGGTGAGGCCGCGGATGACCGCGGCCGCCATCAGGTAACCGGTGGCGTGGTCGAGGGCCTGAACCGGCAAAGGCACCGGCTGCTGCGCCTGCTGCCAGTCGCGCCCGGCCGCGGCGATGCCGCAGGACAGCTGCACCAGGCTGTCGTAGCCGCGCCGCAGGGCCCAGGGCCCGGTCCAGCCGTAGGCGCACAGGGACACGTCGATCAGCGCCGGCTGCAATGCCCGGCGCTGGGCGGCACCATAGCCGAGCCGCTCTAGAGCGTCGGCGCGATAGCCATGCACCAGGACATCCGCCTCCTCCAGCAAGGCTTCGAACACCCGGCGGTCGGCCGGCCGGCGCAGGTCCAGTCGCGCGCAGCGCTTGCCCAGGGTCACCTCGGGCGCCTGGGCCGGTTCGTCCCAGGCGGGTGGATCGATGCGCAGCACCTCGGCGCCCAGCCCGGCCAGCAGGCGGGTGGCGATCGGCCCGGCGAGGATGCGGGTCAGGTCGAGGACGCGAATGCCCCGCAAGGGACGTTGCGGATCGGGGCGCCAGTCGCGCGCGGTGGCAATGGCTGTCCATTCCTGGGCGATCAAGGGTTCGGCGCGCACCGCTTGCCCCTGGGGATGCGCCTGCCACTCCGCCTGGGTACGCAGGCTCGCCGCGCAGCCACCCGCGGCGACGATGGCCGTCTCCAGGGCTTCGCCAGCCCCGTCGGCCATGGCCTCGGCGACGGCAGCCTGGCTGTTGCCACAGCCCAGCACGGCGAGGGCACGCTCCCGGTGATGAGGCGCATTGGCGTGCAACCGCAGCCAGCCGTCGCGGGTGCGGTAGTCGCCCGTGACGGGATCCCAGACTGCGGGCAATTCCCAGCCCAGGGGACGCAGGGAGGTCTTGAACCAGGCCGCGGCGAGATGCCGGTCCACCTGCACCGGCAATCCGGGTGCCCCTTCGGCCAGCAGATCGGCGGCGGCCAGGCCGGCGACCCCGATCGCCGCCGTGGCGAGGTCGCTGACCGGAAAGCAGGAGGCCAGGCTATCGTTGCCCCGGACCTGCAGATTTGCCGCCTGGGCGGCAGACAGATCCAGGGCGGTGACGAGTTCGTCGAGCAGGGATTGAAAGACGGCAGGCGTACGGGACGGGTGGGTCAAGGCAAGGTCCTCCGCGGCAGCAGGCAGTGCTCTCACAGTAGCCCTGCCTGCGCGAGCAGGACACCGGCGTTCGTCCGTCTACCGTCCAGCCCGACACGGGGACAAATCGCCCTCTGCCTGGGTCTCCCCTTCATCAGCCCACCCACGCTATCGGGAGACCCCATGACCGCACGACAACTCCTCATCGCCGGCGCCAGCGGCATCATCGGCCAGGCCGTGCTGGACGCCTTCGCCAAGGCCGGCTGGTCCATCACCACCGTCGGCCGCTCGCGACAGGCACCCAGTCGCTTTCCTCATCTGACCGCCGACCTGCTGGACCCGGCCAGCCTGGCCGCGGCCAAGGCCGATCTCGCCGGCGTGACCCATCTCTTCTACAGCGCCCTCAAGCCCAACCCCGACCCAGGCGTCGAGGCGGACGAAAACGCCGCCATGCTGGAGAACCTGGTCGCCGCGGTACGGGATGCCGGCGCCCCCCTGGCCCGCATCACCTTCGTCCAGGGCGGCAAGATCTACGGCGCCCACCTGGGGGTGTACAAGACCCCAGCCCGCGAGGATGACAGCCGCCACTTCCCGCCCAACCTCTATTTCCGCCATGAAGACTTCGTGCGCAGCCTGGAGGCCGACGGCATCCGCTGGACCGCCCTGCGCCCCGACATCGTCATCGGTCACTCACTGGGCTCGGCCATGAACCTGGGCAACCTGATCGGTCTCTACGGCGCCCTGTGCAAGGCGACCGGCACCGCCATGCAATTCCCCGGAACCGAGCAGGCCTATCGCGGCGCCCTGGTCAACGTCACGGCCGCGCCGCTGCTGGGCGAAGCCGCGGTCTGGGCCGCCGAAGAGCAGCGCGATGGCGCCTTCAACCTCACCAACGGCGATGTCTTTCGCTGGAGTCACGTCTGGCCACAGCTGGCCGACTGGTTCGGGCTGGACGTGGGCGAGCCGCAACCCATCTCCCTGGCCCAGCGCCTGACCGCGCTGAAGCCGCTCTGGCAGACGCTGGCGCAAGGGGAAGGACTGGCCGAGGCCGATCCCGAGCGGATTGCGCCCGGGGCCTTCGGCGACTTCATCTTCCATGTCGAGAAGGACGCCATCTTCGATGTGACCAAGGCGCGGCAGGCCGGCTTCGGGCAGATGGTCCTGAGATCGGACGAGGTCCTGCTCGCGCACCTGGAGGACATGCGTCGGCGGCGACTGATTCCCTGAGGCATCCCGCGCCGTCCCGATAGAGGCAAAACGCCCGGGACGACATGCGGTCTCAACCCCAACGTCTCGCCATTGGAGTTCTACCTTGTACGCCGACACCCTCACCTGGGGCCATGGCCCCCGCACCTTCGAAGTCTTTCTCGAGCCCACCTGCCCCTTTTCGGTCAAGGCCTTCAACAAGCTCGACGATCTGCTGACCCAGGCCGGCCCTGAGCGGATCACCCTGAAGATCCGCCTGCAATCCCAACCCTGGCACCTGTTCTCCGGGGTGGTGGTGCGCTGCGTGCTGGCCGCCGCCACCCTCGACGGCGGCAGGGAGAGCGCCAAGGCGGTGCTGGCCGCGGTGGCGGCCCATCGCGAGGAATTCGAGTTCAAGGATCACGCCACCGGCCCCAACCGCGACGCCACGCCCAACGACATCATCGCGCGCCTGGAAGGCTACAGCGGCCTGGCCCTGGCCGACGCCTTCGCCAATCCGGACCTGCAGCACGCCATCAAGTGGCATTGCAAGTACGCCCGGCAGAACGGTATCCATGTCTCGCCGACCTTCATGATCGACGGCCTGGTGCAACCCGACATCAGCAGCGGGGACTCGGTCGCGGACTGGCTCGCTCGGCTGGGTTGAGCCCCAGGGCTCAGGGTCGAGAGGCGGCGTAGCCCGGCCACTCGCGCTATGCTCGGCGGCTTCGTCCCGACCCGAGACAGACCCTTGATGGCCCTTCCCGCTGGAGCCTCATCCTGGAAGCCCTGAGCGTCTACCTGGGCCTGGCCGCCCTCGCCTTCGGCGCGGCCACCCTGTTGCCCCTGCAATCGGAAGCGGCCCTGGCCGGGCTGCTGCTCACCGAGCGCTATGCCACGGCGCTCCTGCTGCTGGCCGCGACGCTGGGCAATGTCGCCGGCTCGACGCTGAACTGGTGGCTGGGCACCCACCTCGAACGCTTTCGCCAACGCCGCTGGTTTCCGTTGGCGCCGCAACGCCTTGCCCGTATCCAGGCGGCCTACCAGCGCTGGGGCTGGTGGTCGCTGCTGCTCAGCTGGACGCCCGTGATCGGCGATCCCCTGACCCTGGTGGCCGGGGTGATGCGTGAGCCGCTGTGGCGCTTTCTACTGGTGGTGACCCTGGCCAAGGCCGCGCGCTACGCCGTGGTCTGGGGCCTTGCCCTGGGTTGGCGCTGAGTCGGCGTACCGGTCTCTCGTTAACCGAGCTGACGCCGGCGGCGCCACAACCAGCGCGTTTCCACGGCGGCGAGATCGGCAAGCGGAATCAGGTCAGCGGGAATACGACTGCAGTTCGACAGATTGAACACCTGGCGACCCGCGGCGCGCATCGCGGTCTGCATGACCTGCAAGCCGGGCAGGATGCGACTGTGCAGGTGCTCGTCGAGGCCGCAGGGCGACGCCGGCGAGCGACCATCCTCGTAGAACCGCGGACGGTCGCTGTCGAGATCGACGCCGGCGAGATAGATCTCGGTGAACCCCAGGTGATAGGCCAGTTGCAGGGCGATGAAGGCCACCGTGCGGACATCGAAGATGCCGTAATCCAGGTTGCAGCTGAAGCCGATATCCCGGGCGCGACGACTGAACCAGGCGGGCAGCCGTTGCGCCTGCTCCTGCTCGGCGCCCAGGTGGTGCTCCAGGCGCGTGGCTGGCGCCCGGTGCAGCGGATGCGCCTTGGCGGCCAGTTCCGCGGGCAGGGCCTGGATGGCTTCCGGCCAGAGCGCCAGCCGGGTGGCCCGTTCCAGTCCCTGGCGATAGAGCTCGGGTTGTTGCTGCGCGAAGCTGAGATCGCTGCAGACGTAGAACAGCGGATTCAGGGGACGGCCCAGCAACTTGGCGATGGCGCCATTCATGGTGATGACCGGAATGTCCCGCCAGACCGGCGGATTGAGCCTGCCCGCCGACGGCCCCGAGGCCAGCAGCAGCACGGGGCCGCGGTAGGCATTGCGCCAGGCGGCGAAGGCGCCAGCGCTCGAACTCACAGCTTCGGGCGGGCGGAACGAGAGGGGTGAAAGGTACAAGGTACGACTCCTCGGAGTGACGATGACCAGACCTGGCGCGCCGATCGACCACTAGCGAACGCGCCGCGTGACAGGGCCCGGCACTGGACAGCGCTGCGGCCCCGTCGCCCATTGTGCGTGAACCTGCCGCTGCTGGATTTCTACCCCAGGTAAAAGTCCGTCGCCACCTTGTATCCGGATCCTTACAAAGTCCGGCCTTGAGTCATGACCGCTGCGGCCCTGGCGCCTCCCAGGCTGGATACTGGCCAGCCTGGGAGGCCTTGCCGCTAGGAACCGCGGTAGGTGCTGAAGCCATAGGGGCTGAGCAACAGCGGGATATGGTAGTGCTGTTCCGGCTGGGTGACGTCGAACACCACCGGGATTTCCGGGAAGAAGGCGCTGCGACCCTGCTGGCGATAGTAGTCGCCGGTCTTGAAGACCACCCGGTATTCACCCTTCTCGAAGGTCTTTTCCTTGGGAAACAGCGCCGGCACCCGGCCCTGCTCGTTGGTGACCTCTTCCGCCAGCGGCTGCCAGCCCTGCCCTACCTGGCGCTCCAGGGTCACGTGCACCCCGGCCGACGGCTTGCCGTCTTCCAGGTTGAGCACATGGACACTCAGGGGATTGGGCGCGGCGACCGCGAAGCCCGACAGGGCCAGACCCGACAACAGCACGAACGTCTTCATGGAGATCTCCTTCAAGGATGAGAGGTGAGGTTGAGGTGTTCAGCGGCCGCCAGCGCACAGCGCTCGTCCGCCCCGCCACCGCCGGCACCGGCGATGCCAAGGGCGCCGACCAGTTGGTCGCCTTCGTAGAGGGGGATGCCACCGCCGAGCAGCAGCAATTCGGGCAGGGTGACGAGATTGGCCGCATCCGGGTTCTGCCGGGCGCGCTCGGCCAGCGCCTGCGACGGGGTGCGGGTGGACAGGGCGGTAAAGGCCTTGCGCCGCGCCGCCTCGGCGTTGTGCGGTCCGACGCGGGTATCGCGTTGCAGGAGGATCAACTGACCGCTGCGGTCGAGCACCGCGAGCGCGGCGCTGCAGGGCGCGGCCTGCGCCAGTCGCTGCGCGGCCGCGAGGTCGAGATCGGGGTGCTGCGGCAGCGCCGCCTGCGCCTGACCGAGGGCGGCAGCGCCCAGCAGCGCGAGGGTGAGAGAGGAAAGAAAGCGCGACATGATTCGAGGTCCAGGAGATGACCCCGCCAACCTATCCTGATCGTTCGGTCAGGAACGGGTACTGCAGAATGACAATTTTGTCAGAAGGATCAGCGAGATAGCTGTCCCGACCCGACAGCGTCACCCCTCGCCCGCAGCGTTGACATTCCTGCCTCGCGGCGCGTGGGTAACGCGCCGAGCCTCCCGTTGCCTTGATCCCTCTCTATTGCCAGCGACCCGAGTCGACAGTGGTCTCACGAAGGGCCGTTGCTTTCCGGAAGTGCACAGGCCCATCGACCACGCAAAACCATCGGGTCGCTATTGATCGATTAGATCAAAATATGCTTTATTGTGATCAGAACAATCACAAGGTAGGCATGACCATGAAATTCCGCGGCATCGTTCCCGCCCTCGTTACCCCCTTTGACGCCCAACAACGTGTCGATGAAAACGCTTTGCGCGGTTTGATCGAGAACCTGATTGGCGCCGGCGTCCACGGCCTGTTCGTCCTGGGCACTAACGGCGAGTTCTTCGCCCTTTCCGAAGCCGAAAAGCTGCGTATCGCCGAGCTCACGGTGGACGCCGCGGGCGGCCGGGTCCCGGTCGTAGCCGGTACCGGTGCCTTCGCCACGCACGAAGTGATTGAACTGAACAAAAAGATGGCGGATCGCGGCGTCGATGCCCTGTCGGTGATCACGCCCTACTTCAATGCCGTCAGCCAGAAAGAGCTGATCACCCATTACGAAGCCATTGGCGACGCCTCCCCACTGCCGCTCATGCTCTACAACATTCCGGCCAAGACCGGCATGTCGATCGGCATCGGCGCCGTGGCCGCCTTGAGCCAGCATCCGCAGATCAAGGGGATCAAGGACAGCGCCGGCAACTTCGACGCCCTGGTGCAGATGATGAAGTACCGCAGCGATGACTTCGCCGTCTTCGCCGGCACCGACTCCCTCATCTACTGGAACCTGCTGGCCGGCGGCGATGGCGCGGTGGCGGCCACGGCCAACGCGGTACCTCAGGTCGTCATGACCCTCTGGAACGCCTTCCAGGCCGGCGACCACGCCACCGCCCGCGCCGCCCAGGAAAAGCTGCGCCCGCTGCGCGATGCCTTCGCCCTGGGCACCATGCCGTCGGTACTGAAGAAGGCCGCCGACCTGCTCAACGTCCCGGTCGGCCCCTGCCGGGCCCCGATCGCGCCGCTGGACGAAGCCACGGTGCACAAGCTCGAAGGCCTGCTGGCCATCTATCGCGACTGACCCGGAGCGCCCATGTCCTTCTATCATTTCCAGACCGTCAAACACCTGGTCCACGGCGCCGGCGCCCTGGATCAGCTCGGCGACAAGCTCGCCCTCCTCGACGTCCCGCTGCGCCGCGTGGTGCTGGTCACCCAGAACGCCATGCATGGCCTGGGCGTGACCGAGCGCGTCAAGGCGCAACTGGCCGCCCGCGACATCGACGTGGCCGTCATCGACAACGTCGAGATCGAGCCGACCCTTGAGAACATCGAGCAGGTCTTTCGCGAGCAGGTCTCGCCGCGCCAACCGGACGCCCTGCTCGCCATCGGCGGCGGCTCGGTGCTGGATGCCGCCAAGCTGTTCGCGGTCATGCTCACCAACGAGCAGTCGCTCAGATCCATGCTCGGCATCGACCAGGTCGCCCGCGCCGGGCTGCCCACCGTGCTGGTCCCGACCACCGCCGGCACCGGCTCGGAAGTGACGCCCAATGCCATCGTCACCCTGCCCGACGAAGAGCTGAAAGTGGGCGTGGTCAGCCGCCACCTGCTGCCCGCCCTGGTGCTGCTCGATCCGCTGCTGACGCTGAGCCTGCCCAAGGCCATCACCGCGGCTACCGGGATGGACGCCTTCACCCATTCCCTGGAGTCCTTCATCTCCAACAAGGCCAACCCGGTCAGCGATACCTTCGCCCTGGAGTCCATGCGCCTGATCGCCGGCAGTATCGTCGAGGCCTATCAGCAGCCGGACTCGGTGCGCGCCCGCAGCGACATGCTGCTCGGCTCCACCTACGGCGGCGTGGCCCTGACCGCAGCCGGTACGGCCGCGGTCCATGCGCTGGCCTATCCCCTCGGTGGCAAGTTCCACGTCACCCATGGGGTGGCCAACGCCATGCTGCTGCCCCATGTCATGGCCTTCAACCTGGACAGTTGCGCGCCGCGCCTGAAGCGCGCCGCCATGGTCTGCGGCCTGGCCCGCGCGGAAGACAGCGACGAAGCCGCCGCGCACCAGCTGATCGAGCAGATCGCCGCCTGGACCGCCATCCTGGAAATCCCCCAGGACCTGGCCGCCTTTGGCGTGCGCGAGGAGCACCTGGCGGAGATGGCCGTGGCGGCCTCCAAGGTCACCCGGCTGATGGTCAACAATCCCAAGCCACTGAGCCTGGACGACATCCAGGCGCTGTACCGGCGCCTGCTGCCATGACCCGCCTGCTGATCCTGGCCGACGACCTCAGCGGCGCCGCCGACTGCGCCCTGGGCTTTGCCAAGGCGCAGGCGACCCGGGTGCTGCTCGACGCCGAGGCCCTGGACGCCCAGGCGCCGGTGACGGCACTGGATCTGGACAGCCGTCGACTGGATGCGCGTGCGGCGGCCGCACGCCACGCCGCGCTGCTCGGGCACCCGGCGTTGGGGGGCGCCCCGCGCGACAACAAGAACCCCACCCCCCAGCGGGGGCAAGTA
>NZ_JASCON010000071.1:0-28832 GCF_029959585.1 Pseudomonas sp. PS02302 | reverse complement strand
AAGCACGATCGATCGTCGGGGCGCGCCCCATCGGCGCACCGCCACGGCTGCGATAATCCCCGTGCCAGATCTGATCGCGGCCGTGGCGGTCCGCCGATGCGGCCGCTCCTACAGGCTATCTGGCTGCTGTAGGAGCGGCCGCGATACGCCCTACCCGCCCATCGCCGTGCGAATATCCGCCGCCAGCTCCAGTACCCGAGCTTCCTCGGTGTCCCAGGAGCACATGAAACGCGCCCCGCCGCTGCCGATGAAGGTGTAGAAGCGCCAGCCGCGGTTGCGCAGGAATTCCAGCGCCGGTTCCGAGAGCTGCAGGAATACCGAGTTGGCTTCCACCGGGAACATGAAGTCCACGCCGGGCACCCCGCGCACCCGCTCGGCGAGCAGCTGGGCCATGGCGTTGGCATGGCGGGCGTGGCGCAACCAGGTGTCGTTCTCCAGCACGCCGAGCCAGGGCGCGGAGAGGAATCTCATCTTGGACGCCAGCTGGCCAGCCTGCTTGCAGCGGTATTCGAAGTCCTCGGCCAGGTCGCGATTGAAGAAGAGGATGGCCTCCCCCACCGCCATGCCGCTCTTGGTGCCGCCAAAGCAGAGCACATCGACGCCGGCCTTCCAGGTCACTTCGGCCGGGGTGCAGCCCAGGCCGGCCACGGCGTTGGAAAAGCGCGAGCCGTCCATGTGCAGGTGCAGGCCGAGGTCGCGGCAGGTGGCGCTGATGGCCTGCAGTTCGTTGAGGCCATAGAGGGTGCCCACCTCGGTGGCCTGGGTGACGGTCACCGCGCGCGGCTTGGGAAAGTGGATGTCGGCGCGCTTGGTGGCGATCTGCTGGATAGCGCCCGGGGTCAGCTTGCCCTGATGGGCCGGCGCCAGCAGCAGCTTGGAGCCGTTGGAAAAGAACTCCGGCGCGCCGCATTCGTCGGTCTCGACGTGGGCGGTGTCGGAGCAGATCACGCTGTGGTAGCTCTGGCACAGCGCCGCCAGGGCCAGGGAGTTGGCCGCGGTGCCGTTGAAGGCGAAGAACACCTCGCAGTCGGTCTCGAACAACTGGCGAAAGCGATCGGCGGCGCGCGCCGTCCAGGTGTCGTTGCCATAGGCGGTCTCGTGGCCGACGTTGGCCGCGGCCATGGCGGCCCAGGCTTCCGGGCAGATGCCGGAATAGTTGTCACTGGCGAATTGCTGGGCGTTGCTGCTCATCGGGCAGTCCTCGCGACGGGTTCGGTACGGGCCAGCAGCCAGTCGCGCGCGGCGCCCTCGACCAGCGGCAGCACGCGGCGGCGGACCTCGGCGTGATAGCCATCCAGCCAGTCCAGCTCGTCGCTGCGCAGCAGCGCCAGATCCAGGCAGCGGGTGTCCAGCGGACAGAGGGTCAGGGTCTCGAAGGCCAGGAAATCGCCGAATTCGGTGGTTTCCGCGCGGGTGCACAGCAGCAGGTTTTCCAGCCGCACGCCCCACTGGCCAGGGCGATAGATGCCCGGTTCGTTGGAGGTGATCATGCCCTCGCGCAGGACATGGTGCGGGGTCACGGTGGCATAGAAGGAAATCGACTGCGGTCCCTCGTGCACGTTGAGGAAATAACCCACGCCGTGACCGGTGCCGTGGCCGTAGTCGATGCCGGCGGCCCAGATCGGCTCGCGCGCCAGGGCATCGAGCATGGGCGCGGCGACGCCGGCCGGGAAGCGCGCTCGCGACAGTGCCAGCATGCCCTTGAGCACCAGGGTGAAGTCGCGGCGCTGGGCGGCGCTGGGGGTGCCGATGGGCACCACCCGGGTGATGTCGGTGGTGCCACCCAGATACTGGCCGCCGCTGTCGATCAGCAGCAGGCCGTCGCCCTGGAGTTCGGCATGGGCCTCCTCGGTGGCGCGGTAATGCGGCAGGGCGCCGCCGGCATTGAAGCCGGCGATGGTGGCGAAGCTCAGGGAGACGAAATTCGGCCGGGCGGCGCGGGCTTCGCTCAGCCAATCGTCCACGGTCAGCTCGGTGAGGCGCTCGCCGCGGGCCAGGGCCGCCTCAAAGCGGGCGAAGAAGACGCACAGCGCCGCGCCATCCTCTTCCATGGCGGTCCGCACCTGGGCCACTTCCGCGGCGGTCTTGCAGGCCTTGAGCAGGGTCGAGGGATTGATCTGCTCGCGCCGCTCGACGCCCTGGGGCGTGGCCTCGGCCAGCCCCAGGGTGACCCGCGCCGGGTCCACCAGCAGGCGACTACCAGCCGGCAGGCTGGCCAGTTCGGTGGCGGCCTGGTGGTAGTCGGCCAGGGTCACGCCGTCCGCTTCCAGGGCCGCACGGAGCTCGGCCGGGACCTTGGCCGGATCGATGAACAGCTGGCAGCTGTCCTGACCCAGCAGCAGATGGGCGAGGAATACCGGGTTGTAGGGCACATCCGCGCCGCGCAGGTTGAGCAGCCAAGCGATGTCGTCCAGCGAGGAGATGAAATGCCAGGCGGTGTCGGCCTCGGCCATTGCCTGGCGCACCTGGGCGAGCTTGGCGCTGCGCGGCTGGGGCGCATGGGGCGCCGCATGGGCGTAGACCGGCGCGGCCGGCAGCGCGGGGCGCCCGGTCCAGATCGTCGCCAGCGGATCGAGGTCGGTCCGCAGCTGGATACCCTTGGGTTCCAGTGCCCGGCGCAGGGCCGCCGCGGCGCCGAGCGACAGCACCTGGCCGTCCACCAGTACCGTACCGCCCGCGGGCACCTGCTCGGCCAGCCACTGCAGATGGGCCTGGGGCTGGCTGGCGACCTGCTTCATCAAGTCGATGCCACTGCCCGCCAACTCCTGGGTGGCCTGCTCCCAGTAGCGGCTGTCGGTCCAGACGCCAGCGCCCTGGCGCGTCACCAGCAACAGCCCGGCGGAGCCGGTGAAACCGGACAGCCAGGCACGGCCCTGCCAGTGTTCCGGCAGGTATTCGGACAGATGGGGATCGGCGCTGGGGATCAGGCAGGCATCGGCGCCCTGCTCGGCCAGGAAGGCCCGCAGGTCGGCAAGTCGTTGAGCGGAAATGGCGGTCATGAGCACCTCGACAAGGTCAGGGGCTCAGTGTGCCGCAGATATAAAAAAGCCGCACCCGAAGGGTGCGGCGGAGAAAGACCAAAGGAGCAAAGAGGGGTGGTCTTTCGAAAGCGGAGCGGCTCAGCGACGCGCGTCGGCGGCGGGAGCGGCTTGATCACTGTAATGCTGCATGGCGGCATGATTCTGATCGACCAGCTTGTATCTCAGGCTGGGATTGTCGTCGGCAGCGGCGAACTGGGCGGCGGTCAGGGTGGCAAGGGTCAGCACGAGGGCGGACAGAGAACGTTTCATGGCGAACTCCTAAAAGGTCATGTTCATCGGGGTACGGGACCATTCTAGGTAAAGAACGCAGCCTAATAAATAGCATGCTAACTAAATCACTGTTACAAAACCCGCAACAAGCTCGGCCCTAGTCCTTGGCCCAGTAGCGCTGGTCTTCCAGCACCCGGTTCTCCAGCTGAAGGCGCTCGGGCAATTCCTCCTTGAGGAAATCGATCCAGGTCTTGATCTTGGCGTCGAGAAAGCGCCGCGAGGGATAGAGCGCATGGATGTTGCGTTCGCGCAGGCGGAAGTTGGGCAGCAGCCGTACCAGACTGCCATCGCGCAGGTAGTTGACCGCGATATAGCTGGGCAGCAGGCAGATGCCCATGCCCTGGCGGGCCACGCTGGCCAGGGCCTCGGCGACGTTGACCTGGAAGACATAGCGCGGCGCGACCTGCTGCTCGCCGTCTTCGCCGGCGAAGACCCAGCGTTCGGAGAAGTTCGGATCCATCAGGCGCAGGCAGTCGTGCTCGGCAAGCTCGGCGGGCACCTTGGGTGCCGGACGCTGCGCCAGGTAGCTGGGCGACGCGCAGACCACGCTGTAGACACCGCCGAGACGCTGGGCGACGAAATCCGAATCGGCCAGTTCGGTATCCAGGGTGATGGCGATGTCATGCCCATCCTCCAGCAGCGCCGGATGGTTCTGCGAGAGCGTCATGACGATCTCGACATGGGGATAGCGCGCGCAGAAGCGTGACACCAGGGGCGCCAGCAACTGGGTGCCCAGGCCGGTCATGGAATGCAGGCGCAGATGCCCATGGGGCTTGAGATGGGCACCGCTGGCTTCGGCTTCGGCCTCGCCGACATCCTGCAGGATGCGTCGGCAGCGTTCGAGGTAGCGCTCGCCCGCCTCGGTCAGCGCCAGGCGCCGGGTGGTGCGGTGCAGCAGGCGGGTCTGCAGGTGGCTTTCCAGTTCCGCCAGCAGGCGCGACACCTGGGCGGTAGACAGGGCGAGGGTGTGGGCGGCAGCCGTGAGACTGCCCAGATCCACCACCCGGACGAAGATGCGCATGCCTTGGAAGATATCCATTATTGCCTTTTTCGCAATGGAGTTTCGTCAAGCCGTCACTTTATTGAAAAAGTAGCACGCACGATAGTGGTGCGGTGAGCTGCTGTGGATTCGACATTCGACCGCGCGAATCCTTCCCTCCGGCAGTGGCTCCTTGGATAGCTCCTTGCGGCCTTCTGGCAGATATCTCCTCTGGAGACCTCCGCCAGAGGGCCGTTTTTTTTGCCCGACCGTTTCACTCATCGCTCCTCACGCTGCGGCTCGCGAATGCGATAGCTGGCGACGTACAGCGCCGGCAGGAACAGCAGGGTCAACAGGGTCGCCGCGACGATGCCGCCGATCATGGCGTAGGCCATGGGCCCCCAGAACACCTCGCGAGCGATGGGAATCATGCCCAGGCTGGCCGCGGCGGCGGTCAGCAGGATCGGGCGGCGGCGGTGTCGGGTGGCTTCCACCACGGCGTCCCAGGGCGAGCGACCGTCACGCTCGAAGGCGTCGATCTGGGTCACCAGGATCACCGAGTTGCGGATGATGATGCCGATCAGCGCCAGCACCCCGAGGATGGCGACGAAACCCAGTGGCTGGCCAAAGGGGATCAAGCCCAGCACTACGCCGATCAGCCCGAGGGGCGCCACGCTCGCCACCAGGAACAGCTTGCGGATGCTGTGCAGCTGGATCATCAGGAAGGTGGCCATAAGGAACAGCATCAGCGGCACCACTTCGGCGATCGGGCCCTGGGCCTTGCTGCTCTCCTCCACCGTGCCGCCCACCGCCACCTGATAGCGCGGCGGCAGCTTGGCGATGAAGGCATCCACCTCCGGCTGCAGCTGCTTGACCAGGTCCGGCGCCTGGATCTCGCTGAGGATCGAGGCCTTGAGCGTGATGGTGGGCAGCCGATCGCGGCGCCACACCAGCGGCTGCTCCAGGGCATAGTCGATACGGGCGAAGGCCTTGAGCGGCACCGCGACGCCCTGGGGCGTCATGATCTGCAGATTCTCCAGGGTCTCCACCGAGCGCCGCTCGGCCTCGCTGGCCCGCGCCACCACGTTGACCAGGTAGATGTCGTCGCGTACCTGGGTCACCGGGGTACCGGTCACCACGCCATTGAGGATCTGCGCCACGTCCTGGGACGAGAAGCCCAGCTGCCGCGCCTTGTCCTGGTTGACCTCGACCTTGAGCATCCGCGCCGGCTCGTTCCAGTCGTAGAGGAAGTCCCCCAGCTGGGGACTCTTGCCCAGCACGCTGGCCAGCGCCAGGGCCTGGCGGCGTACCTCGGCGACGTCCGGACCACTGATGCGGTACTGGATCGGCCGGCCCACTGGCGGACCCATCTCCAGCGGCTGGACGTAACCGGACAGGCCGACGAAGTCCTGGCGCAGCCGCTGCTTGAGCTTGGGCAGCAGGCGATTGCGCGCCTCCAGGTCCTTGGCCACCAGGATCACCTGGCCATAGAAGGGATTCTCCAGCTGCTGGTCCAGCGGCAGATAGAAGCGCACCGCGCCCTGGCCGACATAGGAACTCCAGTGGGCCACGTCCGGATCATCGGCCAGGGTCTTCTCGAATCTGTCCATCTGCGCGCGGGTGGCGTCGAGGGAGGCGTTCTGCGGCAGATTGAAGTCGATCAGCAGCTCGGGTCGATCCGAGGACGGGAAGAACTGGTTCTGCACGAACTTCATCGAGAACAGCGCCGCGGCGAACAGCAGTACCGTGAGGAGGATGGTCAGCCAGCGGTGGCGCATGGCGCCCAGCAGCAGGCCGTCGGACCAGCGTGCCAAGCGGCCGGGCTGGTCGTGGTCCTTCTGCTTCACCTTTTTCGGCAGGATGTGCACGCCGATCACCGGCGAAAAGAACACCGCGACGATCCAGGACAGGAGCAGCGCCACGGCGATCACCGCGAACAGGGTGAAGGTGTACTGGCCGGCGCTGCTGGAATTGAGCCCGATGGGCACGAAGCCGGCCACCGTCACCAGGGTGCCGGTGAGCATGGGAAAGGCGGTCGATTCGTAGGCGAAGGTCGCCGAGCGGTGCAGCGACTCGCCCTCCTCGCGCTTGGTCACCATCATCTCCACGGTGATCATGGCGTCGTCCACCAACAGGCCAAGGGCGATGATCAGGGCGCCCAGGGAGATCCGCTGCATGGTGATGCCGCTGTACTCCATGAAGACGAACACCAGCGCCAGGGTCAGGGGGATCGACAGCGCCACCACCAGGCCGGCGCGCACGCCGAGACTGATGAAGCTCACCACCAGCACGATGATGACCGCCTCGAACAGCGCCCGGGTAAAGCCGCCGACGGCCTTTTCCACCACCTGCGCCTGGTTGGAGACCACATGCACGCCGATGCCCACCGGCAGGTCGGCCGTCAGCTCCTGCATCTTCCCGGTAAGCGCCTTGCCAAAGGTCTGGATATTGCCGCCGCTGCTCATGGCGATGGCCAGGCCGATGGCCGGCTGGCCGTTGTAGCGAAACAGCGAACTGGGCGGATCGGCGTAGCCGCTGCGGATGTCGGCCAGGTCGGTGAGGCGATAGAAGCGATCGTCGATGCGCAGATTGACCGCCGCCAGATCGGCGGTGGAGCGGAATTCGCCGCTGGTGCGCACGCTGATGCGCTCGGCGCCGGATTCGATGGTTCCCGAGGGGGTCACCGCATTCTGCTGTTGCAGACTCTGCATCACCTGGCGCTGGTCGATGCCCAGGGCCGCCAGCTTGCGGGTGGAGAAGTCCAGGTAGATGACCTCGTTCTCCGCGCCGATCAGCTGCACCTTGCCGATGCCCGGCACGCTGCGGATCTCGCGGCGCACCTGCTCCACCTGGTCGCGCAGCTGGCGCATGCTGAAGCCGTCACCGGTGAAGGCATAGATGCTGCCGAAGACATCGCCGAATTCGTCGTTGAAGGCCGGTCCCTGGATGCCCTGGGGGAATTCGCCCTGGATGTCCGAGACCTTCTTGCGCACCTGGTACCAGATATCGGGAATCGCCTTGGCCGGCGTGGTGTCACGCAGATAGACGAACACCGTGGACTGCCCCGGCCGGGTGAAGCTCTTGGTGTAGTCGAGGGAATCCAGCTCTTCGAGCTTCTTTTCCACCCGCTCGGTGACCTGGCGCAGGGTCTCCTCGGTGGTCGCCCCCGGCCAGCGGGTCTGGATGACCATGGTCTTGATGGCAAAGGACGGGTCTTCCTCCCGGCCCAGCTTCATGTAGGAGAAGACGCCCATCAGCAGGGCGACGAACATCAGGTACCAGACGAAGGATTGGTGGCGCAGCGCCCAGTCCGACAGGTTGAAGCCTTTCATGGCCGAGCGCCCTCCTGATCCTTCACCCGCTGTCCCTCCTCGAGACTGTTCACCCCTGCCGTCACCACCCGCTCACCCGCCTTAAGGCCCTTGCCGATCCACGCCAGACCAGCGGCCTCGCGCAGCACCTCGACCGGACGCTGGCGCACCTGCGCCTGCTCGCCCTGGCCTGCCACCACCCAGACCAGAGTCTGGCCATTCTGGCGCCGCAGCGCCTGGACCGGCAGCGGCAGGCCCGTCGCCGGCGGCGACTCCAGCTCGCCCTGCACCAGGCTGCCGATGCGCAGCGCGGCCGGCGGCTCGTCCAGGGTCAGGCGTACCCGTCGGGTGCGGGTGCTGGCATTGGCCTGGGGCTCGATCTCGCGTACCCGGCCCTGCACCGCCACCTCGGGATCCAGGGCCATGCGCACGGTCAGGACGCGCCCCGGGGTGAGCTGGCCGATGGCCTGGGCCGGCAGATCCAGGACCGCCTCGCGGACGTCCGGGCGGGCGACCCGCACCACCGGCTGACCGGCGGACACCACCTGGCCGACCTCGGCCTGCCAGGCGGTGATCACCCCGTCGAAATCACTCTGGAGTTCGGCATAGTTGCGCTGGTCGCGGGCCTGGCGTTCGGCGCTCTGGGCCTGCTCGCGGGAAGCTTCCAGGGTGTGCAGCCGGGTCAGCGCCTGGTCCAGCTGGGAGCGCGAGCCGACCCCCTGGTCGAACAGCTGCTGCTGGCGCCGCGCATCGTTGCGCGCATCGCGCCACTGGGCGTCGGCATCGGCGGTCTGGCCCTGGCGACTGCGCAGGGCATTGTCCTGATCGGTGGGATCCAGCGCCGCCAGCAATTGCCCGCGACGCACCAGCTGACCCACGTCCAGCAGCCGCCGGGTCATGCGGCCGCCGACGCGAAAACCCAGCACGCTCTCGTAGCGCGCCTGGATGCTGCCGGCGAAGACCTCGCGCCCGGGCGGCGGGGCACTGAGGGTCAGGGTCGCCACCGGCCGGATCGGCGGCGGCGGCGCCTTGTCGTCGGAACAGCCGGCGAGGGCCAGCAGCAGGCAGAGCGGCAACAGGGACTTCATGGCCGCACCTCGTTGAAGGCGGAGCGCTCGGCGAGCTCGACCTTCTGCCCGGGACTGAGCGCCTGGCCACCGGCGACCACGATGCGGTCACCGGCCTTGAGCCCATCGCTGACGATGATGCTGTCACGGGTGTAGCGCTCGATGCGCAGCGGCTGCAGGCTGACTCGGCCATCGTCATTGAGGCGCCAGGCGGCGGGTTGATCGGTGGTGCCATTCAGCGCCGTCCAGGGCAGGGCGAACCCCTGCTCGGCCACGCCCTCCAGCTGGGCGTTGACCACCGCGCCCAGGGTCATGGCCGCTGGCGGTCGATCGAGTTGCACCTTGATGCGCACCGTGCCGCTGCTGGCCACCGTCGGCGCGATCTCGCGCAGGGTGCCCTGGGTCGCGATCGCCGGTTGCGCCTGCAGGGTGATGGGCAGGGTCTGGCCGATCTTGAGTTCGCGGGCCAGGGATTCGTAGAGCTCGAAGACGGCGTCGAGGTCGCCACTCACCGCCAGGTCGAAGATCGCCGCCCCGGCCTGAACCACCTGCCCGGCCTCGGCGTGGCGAGCGGTCAGCACTCCGGCGGCACTGGCGCGCAGCTCGGTATAGCCGAGCTGCTTGCGCGCATCGTCGCGCTGGGCCATGGCGGTCTGCAGGGCGCTGCGCGCACCGTCGAGGGTGGCCTGGGCCTGGTCGTACTGGCTGCGACTGGTGTAGCCCTTGGGCAGCAGCGCGGCCTGGCGCTCGAAATCGACGCGGGCCAGGCGCGTGCGGGCTTCCTGGGCCTCCACCTGGGCCTGGGCGGCGGCCAGGTTGTTGCGCAGATCCTGGGGGTCCAGCCGGGCCAGCACCTGGCCCTCGCGCACGCGATCACCGACGTCCGCCAGCCGTTCGCTGATCTTGCCACCCACCCGAAAACCGAGCGGCGCCTGGACGCGTGCCTGGATATCTCCGGTGAAGGGGATGCGCTGGCTGTCCTGTATCGGACTCAGCTGCGCCACCACCACCCGTGCCCGTTCCTCGGTGGGAGGTTGCTCCTGGGAGCAGCCCGGTAACAGCGTTACCAGGGTCAGAGCAGCCGTTACCTGGCAGAGGCGAGCAAGGCGGAGAGCCCTCATGATTGTCCTTGTTGGTGGAAGAGGCGCGATCTGCGAACTGACCACGCGCGCCGCAGGGGGTTCGTCTGACGAATTGTCGGGTGCCTGAGGCCACTTGGGAAGCGCTATACCGAGGGCCAGGTGCAAACGCCCGCTACCGGAGCGGCCACTCGCCCACAAATGTTCACAAATGCCCTGGAACCCGGCATTCCGGGCGGCAGTCAACTGATACGTGCGCTGTGGACCTGTCCGTCTGCAGCTGATGCCCGCCGCCCTTGCGGTGCGGGCCCTATCAGATTCACAGGTTCATTTCGACGAGGCCGAACTCATGAAAAAGCTGCTGATCACCTCTACCGCTGCTGTAATGCTGTCGATGGCCACGGGTGTCTTCGCGGCTGATCCCTCCAAGAGCGCCACGGCCGTCAATGGCTCCGCCACCACCGAGGTGCCGGGCAAGACTACCGTCAAAGGGGGTGCCGACGGCGGCGCCGAGGTGCCCTTCAAGAGCGACAAGCCCAACAAGGTCGACGCCCGCAACCAGAACAACATGCAGTAACCGCCTACCCCTGGCGGTAACGAAAAGCCCCGGCATGCCGGGGCTTTTTGCTGTCTGCCGTACCGACGGCGGACAAAACAAACCCCGCCGAAGCGGGGTCTGTGGAAACTGTGCAGCGGCCGGGCTTAGCGCCAGAACGGCTTGTGCATTTCCTGGTAGCGCTGGGCCTCGGTGATACCGGCGTCAGCCAGCATACGGGTATCCAGACGGGCCAGTTCATTGCGGCTGGCGATGCGACGCTGCCAGGTGGACAGGGTGGAGATAACGCGCAGGGCAGCGGGAACACGGGTGCTGGGCTTGGCGTTGTACAGCGAGGAACTGAAGGTGCGTTCCATGGTGGCTTTCCTTCCCGCTTGTGACGGGTACTGGTCATCGAATGGCGCCATTGTCTCGCCGGACGAGTGCTACCACCAGTAACAGTACAGGGAAAGGTTCGCGGATCACCTCGCACACAATTGCAACTGTACTGCTGCAATTTGGGTCATTCTGTAACGTATTGCACCATTGCAGTGCAAAATTTGGTTACCAGAGGGAACATCGCGGAAATCTGAGCTGTACAGTTGGCCTTTAGCCAACAAAACAGGAGTGCTGTTCTACCTGTTACCGCCCCTGCTGTCCAGCTTGAGAATGCCTCAGTGCTCCAGAAGGGAGCGCTCCCGACGCCTGGCGACGTCGGGAGCTTCTCGCGGTCAACGCGCGGCAGCAGCCAGGCTCGGCGCGGCGGGCTGGCGACGGCCGACCCAGGTGCCGATGGCCACGACCACCAGTGCCAGCAGACCGGTCGCCAGGATCTCGAAGCGATGGGCTTCACTGAACAGCATCACGGTCAGGGCACCGACGATGAAGACGATCACCGCCCAGGTCAGCCAGGGGAACAGCCACATGCGGAATTCCAGGTGCTCGCCACGGGCCATCAGCTTGCGTCTCAGGCGCAGCTGGGTGACGGCGATCACCAGGTAGACCAGCAGGGCCACGGCGCCGGAGGTGGACAGCAGGAAGCTGAACACCGCCTCGGGCATGGTGTAGTTGGCGATGGTGGTGAGGAAGCCCACGGCGGTACTGGCCAGCACCGCAGCCCGCGGCACACCGCTGCTGGAGGCCCGACCCAGCTTGGCCGGGGCATCGCCACGGCGAGCCAGCGAATAGAGCATGCGCGACGCGGTATAGAGTGCCGAGTTCAGGCAGCTGGCCACGGCGACCAGCACCACGCAGTCGACGATCAGCTTGGCGTTGGGAATCGATAGGATCTCCAGGGCACGCTGATAGGAGCCCACCAGCGGCAGCTGGGCATCGTTCCAGGGCACCATGGACACCACCAGGAAGATGGAGACCAGATAGAACAGCGCGATCCGCCAGATCACCGAGTTGGTGGCCCTGCTGATCTGCCGCGACGGGTCCTTGGACTCGGCGGCGGCGATGGTGACGATCTCGGTCCCCATGAAGCTGAACATGGTGGTCAGCAGGGCGCCCAGCACCGCGCCGAAGCCATTGGGCATGAAGCCGCCGGTATGGGCCATCAGGTTGCTCAGGCCACTGACCTCGCGACCCGGCAGGGCCCCGACCAGGGCCGCCGCGCCCAGGGCGATGAAGGCGACGATGGCGATGACCTTGAGCAGGGCGAACCAGAATTCGAACTCGCCGTACTTGGCGACGCTGAACAGGTTGGTCACGGTCAGGATGCCGGTGATGATCAGGGCGAACTGCCAGGTGGCGATCGCCGGGAACCAGGCACTGAGGATGGCCGCGGCGGCCACCGCCTCCAGCGGAATCACCAGCACCCAGAACCACCAGTACAGCCAGCCGATGGTGAAGCCGGCCCAGCGGCCGATGCCCTGCTGTGCATAAGAAGAAAAGGAACCGGTATCGGGCGAGGCGACGGCCATTTCACCCAGCATGCGCATGACCAGCACCACCAGGGTACCGGCCAGGGCGTAGGCCAGCAGTACGGCCGGGCCGGCCGCGGCGATGGCATGACCGGAGCCGACGAACAGGCCAGCACCGATCACCCCGGCGATGGACAACATGGTCACATGGCGCGGTTTGAGCGCCGGAGAGAGGCTGCATTCTACGTTGGACATAAGGTGTTACCTGACAACGGAAAGCCTCCCAAGTGCAACTTGCGCGCCATCCTCGCTGAAATCGGCACAAATCGAACTCAAAGGGTGCAGCGCCTCGCGGAAAGTGGCGAAAAAGCGGCGTTCTATCGGGCTATCGCGCTAACCATCTGATGTACAAAGCGATTTCTTTATGCACTGGCGCCTCTACGGCTTGCTTCGTTAGGTATCACCTTGTGCAACTTGCACTCTTATGGTGCTTGCAAAGGTGGAACCTTAGGTAACTCAGGGAGGACGTGAGGGCCGGCACCCTGCTCCGCATGGCTGGAAATGCCGCCTACGGCAGAAAGATCGCCATGCCTGGAGCGCCGCGACCAGTTGTCGCCGTACCTGGCTCACCCGAGGCCGCGCCCTATGCGCTTTTCCCTTCGCGATGGGAGAGAGGGAACTTGCCGGGCCACGCGACCTCTGCACAGCTGCGACAAAATGTAACCGCAGCCGGTAGATATTGGTAATATTCCAACATATTAGCTAGCTAACCATAAGCCCTGAGTTTTCACGTCGGGCACCTGATGAGACCCTGACCATGTCCGCAGACGATTCCGTCCCGGCCCGCCGCGACTTCCTGCGCAAGTCCCTGAGCCTGATTCCCGTGGTCGCCCTGGCGGGCGGTGCCCCCTCGGGCCTGGCCCTGGCCGCATCCACGACAGACGCCAAGCCGGGCAGCAGTCCGCGCGCCGACCACTATCAACCGGTGTTCTTCAACGCCGAGGAATGGGCCTTCGTGCAGGCCGCGGTGGCCCGGCTGATTCCGGCGGACGAACTCGGCCCGGGCGCACTGGAAGCCGGCGCGCCGGAATTCATCGACCGGCAGATGCAGACCGCCTATGCCCGCGGCGGCCTCTGGTACATGCAGGGTCCCTTCGCCGCCGATGCCGCACCGGAGATGGGCTACCAGAGTCGCCTGGTGCCCCAGGACCTCTATCGCCTGGGCATCGCCGCGATGAATCGCTGGACCCGTCAGCAGCACGGCAAGGTCTTCGCCGAGCTGGCACCCGCCGAGCAGGACGCGGCCCTCAAGGCCCTGGAAAGCGGTGACGCCGCGCTCGAGGGTGTGCCGGCCAAGCTGTTCTTCGCCCAGCTGCTGCAGAACACCAAGGAGGGCTTCTATTGCGATCCGCTGCATGGCGGTAACAAGCAACTGGTCGGCTGGAAGCTGGTGAATTTCCCCGGCGCCCGCGCCGACTTCATGGACTGGGTGGAGCGCGACGAGCGCTATCCGCTGCCGCCGGTCTCCATTCGCGGGGAGCGCGGTTGATGGCGAAGGTATTGCCCAGCAAGCAGGTAGTGATCGTCGGCTTCGGCTGGACCGGCGCCATCATGGCCAAGGAACTGACCGAGGCCGGCCTGGACGTGGTGGCCCTGGAACGCGGCAGCTACCGCGACACCTATCCCGACGGCTCCTATCCCCAGGTGATCGACGAACTCACCTACAGCATCCGCAAGAAGCTGTTCGTCGATGTCTCCAAGGAAACCGTCACCATCCGCCACAGCGTCAACGATGTCGCCCTGCCCAACCGCCAGCTCGGTGTCTTCCTGCCCGGCGATGGCGTGGGCGGCGCCGGCCTGCACTGGTCGGGGGTGCACTTCCGCGTCGATCCGGTGGAACTGCGCCTGCGCAGTCACTATGAAGAGCGCTACGGCAAGAAATTCATCCCCGACGGCATGACCATCCAGGACTTCGGCGTCAGCTACGGCGAGCTGGAGCCCTACTTCGACTTCGCCGAAAAGGTCTTTGGCACCTCGGGCACCGCCTGGAGCATCAAGGGCCAGGTCGTAGGCGACGGCAAGGGCGGCAATCCCTATGCCGCGGATCGCTCCAGCGACTTCCCGCTGCCGGCGCAAAAGAACACCGTCTCGGCGCAACTGTTCGAGAAGGCCACGCGGGACGTGGGTTATCACCCCTACAACCTGCCCTCGGCCAACACCTCGGGGCCCTACACCAACCCCTATGGGTGCCAGATGGGTCCCTGCAACTTCTGCGGCTACTGCAGCGGCTACGTCTGCTACATGTATTCCAAGGCCTCACCGAATCTCAACATCCTGCCGGCGCTCAAGCAGGAGCCGCGCTTCGAGTTGCGCAGCCAGGCCCATGTGCTCAGGGTCAATCTCGACAGCACCGGCAAGAAGGCCACCGGGGTGACCTACCTGGACGCCCAGGGCCAGGAGCTGGAACAGCCGGCCGACATCGTCATCCTCGCCGCCTTCCAGTTCAACAACGTGCGCCTCATGCTGCTGTCGGGCATTGGCCAGCCCTATGATCCCAGGACCGGCGAGGGCGTGGTCGGGCGCAACTTCGCCTACCAGAACATGGCCACCATCAAGGCCTTCTTCCGCCAGGACCAGCACCACACCAATCCCTTCATCGGCGCCGGTGGCAATGGCGTGGCGGTGGACGACTTCAACGCCGACAACTTCGACCACGGTCCGCACGGCTTCGTCGGCGGCTCGCCCATGTGGGTCAACCAGGCCGGCACCCGGCCCATCGCCGGGGCGGCCAATCCGCCCGGCACGCCGCAGTGGGGCAGTGCCTGGAAAAAGGCCCAGGCCGGCTACTACAACCATCAGCTGTCGATGGACGCCCACGGTGCGCACCAGTCCTATCGCGACAACTACCTGGACCTGGACCCCACCTACCGTGACGCCTATGGCCAGCCGCTGCTGCGCATGACCTTCGACTGGAAGGACAACGACATCCGCATGACCCGCTTCATGGCGGCCAAGATGAAGAAGATCGCCGAGGCCATGAGCCCCGAGCACATCAGCGTCTCGGTCAAGGAGTTCGGTGGTCACTTCAACACCGCCAGCTACCAGACCACCCACCTCAACGGTGGCGCCATCATGGGCACCGATCCCAAGACCAGCGCGGTCAATCGCTACCTGCAGAGCTGGGACGTGCACAACGTCTTCGTACCGGGCGCCTCGGCCTTTCCCCAGGGCCTGGGCTACAACCCCACCGGCCTGGTGGCGGCCCTGACCTACTGGTCGGCGCGTGCCATCCGCGAGCAGTACCTGAAGAATCCCGGCCCGCTGGTGCAGGCATGAGAGGCGCGCCCATGATCCTCCGTACCCTCGCGACCCTGCTGCTGGGCGCCGGCCTGACGCTGATGGCCCAGGCCGCCGAAGACACTGATCCGGCGCTGGTCAGGAAAGGCGAATACCTGGCTCGGGCCGGCGACTGCGTGGCCTGCCACACGGCGCCGGGCGGCCAGCCCTTCGCCGGCGGTCTGCCCATGCAGACGCCCATCGGCACCCTCTATTCCACCAACATCACCCCGGATCGGCAGACCGGCATCGGCGCCTACAGCTATGCCGACTTCGATGCCGCCATCCGCCAGGGTATCGCCAAGGAGGGTCATACCCTCTATCCGGCCATGCCCTACCCCTCCTATGCCCGGGTCAGCGAGGGCGACATGCGCGCCCTCTATGCCTACTTCATGCACAGCGTGACGCCGGTCGAGCAGGCCAATCGCGATAGCGACATTCCCTGGCCGCTGTCCATGCGCTGGCCCCTGGCGATCTGGCGCCAGCTGTTCGCGCCCGAGGTGGTGCAATTCCAGCCGGCCCCGGACCAGGATCCGGTGGTGGCTCGCGGCGCCTATCTGGTGGAAGGCCTCGGCCACTGCGGCGCCTGCCACACGCCGCGCGCCTTCACCATGCAGGAAAAGGCCCTCTCCCCTGCCGATGGCAAGGATTTCCTGGCCGGCAGCGCCCCTTTGGAAGGCTGGATCGCCAAGAATCTGCGCGGCGACCAGCGCGACGGCCTGGGTCGCTGGAGCGAAGCGCAGCTGGTGCAATTCCTCAAGACCGGGCGCTCCGCCGACAGCGCCGTGTTCGGCGGCATGACCGAGGTGGTGCAGCACAGCCTGCAGTACCTGAGCGACGCCGATTTGCAGGCCATCGCCCGGTACCTCAAGACCTTGCCGGCCAAGGATCCGCACGATGTGCCCTTCCAGGCCGACGGGCGCGCCGCCGCGGCGCTCTGGCGCGGCGATGACAGTGCCCGGGGCGCCCAGGTCTATGTGGACAACTGCGCCGCCTGCCACCGCACCGATGGCCAGGGTTACGACCGGGTGTTCCCGGCGCTGGCCGGCAATCCGGTGCTGCGTACGGCGGATGCCAGTTCGCTGATCAACATCGTGCTCAAGGGCGGCACCCTGCCCGGCCTGCACACCGCGCCATCGATGATCGTCATGCCGCCCTTCGGCTGGCGCCTGAACGATGCCCAGGTGGCCGACGTGGTCAGCTTCATCCGCGCCAGCTGGGGCAACGACGCCGCCCCGGTCAAGGCCACCGAGGTCGCCAAGTGGCGCACCGACGATACGCGCACTACCTCCGGCGACGATCTTGGCCAGGCCTTCGGTCACGCTCAGCCAGAGTCGCGCGAAGCGGGCAAGTAGCGGACGAAGGGGCGCGACTTCGCCTATAAAGACAGGCCGCCCCCGGAGATGCCTGGATGTCCTGCGTACTACACCTGCTCAACGCCAGCGGTCGTCTGGACCCCTGGCGCTCCATCCTGCAGGAGACCTTCACCGATGCCCTGACCCGTATCGCTGCGCACCTGCCCGAGCAACGGGTAGACGTGGTGGTGCAGGCGGGCACCTGGGTGATCCCTGAGTTGGGTCTGAATGGCTACAGCCCGGACGCCGAGCGGATGTTTCTGACCCTGGACCCCGACAGCCCGCACCTGCAGCAAGCCTTCCCTGACAGCTTCACCGCCCTGCTTGGCCACGAACTGCACCACTGCCTGCGGTATGCCGGCCCCGGTTATGGCAGCACACTGGGTGAAGCCCTGGTCAGCGAAGGCCTGGCCTGCCAATTCGAGCGCGAGCTGATTGGCCGGCTGCCGTTCTATGCCCAGGCCGTCCCCCAGGAAATGGCGGCACACTGGGAAGCACTAGGTGCGGAACTGGGCCAACCGTACGATCAAGCCCGCTGGTTCTTTGGCAGTGGCGACCTGCCTCGCCACCTAGGTTATGCTCTGGGCAGCTGGCGAGTCGGTCGGTACCTGCAGCGTTACGGCCTGACGGCTGCCACCAGCGGGCAACGCCCTGCTGATACCTTCCTCGCAGGATGATCTCAACGCCGCAGCCAATCCGGCTCGACCGCGGCGAACACCCCCGCCAGCCACTCGACCCAGGCGCGTACCCGCGGTGAGGTCTGGCTGGCCAGGGGGTAGACCGCCGCCAGCGGCAAGTCCGGCGGTGGCTGGTCGGGCAGGACTTCGCACAGCCGGCCGGCCGCCAGGTCCGCCGCCACGTGATAGCGCGGCGCCTGGATCAGGCCCAGCCCGGCCAGGGCGGCACCGACATAGACGTCGGCGCCGCTGAGGGTCAACCGTCCGGGCTGATCCAGGCAGTGCAGCTCACCCTGGCGCCGGAATTCGAAGGGCAGCCGACGACCGCTGCGCTGGGAGCGGTAGTGCACCAGCTGGTGCTGGGCGAGATCCGCGAGGCTGTCCGGCCGGCCCTGGTGCGCCAGGTAGTCCGGACTGGCACAGGTCACCTGCACCAGCTCGCCCAGCGCCTGGGCGGCCAGGCCTTCGTCGAGCAGGGGTCCGCTGCGCAGCACGCAGTCGATGCCCTCGCCGATCACGTCCACCGGTCGATCGTCGGCGCTGACGACCAGCTCCAGCTCCGGATAGCGGCGACAGAAGTCCGGCAGCGCCGGTATCACCAGCGCCCGCCCCAGGGCACCGGGCAGATCGACGCGCAGCCGACCGCGTGGCTGACGCCGCCGCTGGCTGAAGGCGCCTTCGATGTCATCCAGCTCGGCCAGCCAGCCGACGCAGCGCTCGTAGTAGGCGGCGCCGTCCAGGGTCGGGCTGACCCGCCGGGTGGTGCGATGCAGCAGCGTCACCCCGAGGTGGGCTTCCAGCTGCTGCACCAGCAGCGTCGCCATCGCCGCCGACAAGCCGAGATCGGCGGCCGCCCGGCTGAAGGAGCGGCGCTCGACGATCCGCACGAAGCCGCGCATGGCTCCCAGTCGGTCCACGATTCTTCAACCCCATCGAATACTGTCTGTCTAGATAGCAGCTTTGTTCAAGCTGGCTCAATAGCAAGACTGAGCCGGTCTTTCACGAACGGAGCGTACGTCATGCTGCAACGACAACTGGGCCGCGATGGCCCGCAGGTATCCGCCATGGGGCTGGGCTGCATGGGCATGAGCGAGTTCTATGGCGCCACCGACGCGAGCGAGGCCCTGGCCACCCTGGACCTCGCCCTGGAACGCGGTGTGACCCTGCTGGATACCGCCGATGCCTATGGTCCTCATCACAACGAGGAATTGCTGGGCCGAGCCCTGCGCGGACGCCGCGAACAGGTATTCCTGGCCAGCAAGTTCGGCCTGGTGCGCAGCGAAGATCCCAATACCCGTGGGGTGCATGGCCGGCCCGACTACGTGCGTCAGGCGGTGGAGGGCAGTCTGCGCCGGCTGGGCATCGAGCATCTTGATCTCTACTACCAGCACCGGGTCGATCCCGAGGTGCCGATCGAAGAGACGGTTGGCGCCATGGCCGAGCTGGTGCAGGCCGGCAAGGTGCGTTACCTGGGGCTGAGCGAGGCCTCCAGCGCGACCCTGATCCGCGCCCAGCGGGTCCATCCCATCGCGGCCCTGCAGAGCGAGTTTTCGCTCTGGTCACGCGATCCCCAGGAACACGGCGTGCTCGCCACCTGCCGCGAACTGGGAGTCGCCCTGGTGGCCTACAGCCCGCTCGGCCGCGGTTTTCTCACCGGCGCCCTAAAATCACCGGAGGATTTCGCCGCGGATGACTATCGCCGCCTGAGTCCGCGCTTCCAGGGCGATAACTTTCAGCGCAATCTGGCGCTGGTGGATCAGGTACGCGCCCTGGCCAGCGCCAAGGGCATAACGCCCGGCCAGCTGGCCCTGGCCTGGGTACTGGCCCAGGGCGAGGACATCGTGCCCATCCCGGGCACCCGGCGACGAGCTTATCTACTGGAAAATCTCGCGGCGCTCGAGGTGCAGTTGAGCACAGCCGAAAGCGCCGAACTTGACCGACTGTTCACCCCGGAACGGGTGGCCGGTACGCGCTATCCCGCCGCCTGGATGCAGCTCGTCGAGCGCTAGTGACCATCAAGCCCGTCGCCGACCGACGGGCTTGCACGGTTGGCACCGATCCTGCTAGCTTGATCGGGTTAGTACCAAGCTGACCCCAATCGCTGGACGCCTTTCCGCTCGATGTAGCAGCGCGAAACAAGCGTCATCCAGATCAAACCGATCCCTCGATTGCTCAGGATCTGCCGCCCTGGCCTCTGAATCTCGTGCCCGGCCGGTTGCCTGCCTTCCCAAGTACTTACCTGCATGCCTGGGCACCTTGCCCACACGCTGCCTTCCTCCAGCCAGAGATTCAGCCGTCGGCCGTTATGGGTACGAGGTTGCTGGAGTTATTTCACCGCGCCGACTGAGCGTGGGTCCCAAGGATAGACAGATGAACATTCAAAATCAGGCCATCGCGGCCATGCAACACCTTCAAGCGGCCTTTGCACCGTTCCAATGCATCACCACCCCGGCTTCGCGCAAGGGCGGTTTCAGCTTTACCGTGGTCGACGAGCGCGGTGTCGCCTGTCGCAGCGAGCGTCTCTATCCCGAGCAGTACAACGCTGCGGCCGGGCTGGAACGCGTCATCGAACGTACCCGCCGCGCCCTGGTGGCCTGAAGCGCCACACGAGTGCCGGACGCATCACGGTTTCCGTGATGCCCATGCCGGCAGCCTCCATCTGCGGTATGTTTGGCACAGCTTCGCGTAGGCGTGAGCCAAACAATGAATCCCAAGATGGAGGTCGCATGTCGCAAGTCGTATTCATCCGCCATGGCCAGTCGGCGTGGAACCTGGAAAACCGCTTCAGTGGCTGGGCGGATGTGGATCTGACCGAACAGGGGATCCGCGAGGCCCACGAAGGCGGCCAGGCGCTCAAGGACGCCGGCTTCCTCTTCGACGTGGCCCATGTTTCGGTGCTCAAGCGCGCCGTGCGGACCCTGTGGCACGTGCAGGAAGGCATGGACCAGATGTGGCTGCCGGTGGTGAGCGACTGGCGCCTCAATGAGCGTCACTATGGCGGCCTGACCGGCCTCAACAAGTCCGAGACCGCGGCCAAGTACGGCGAAGAGCAGGTACTGGTCTGGCGCCGCAGCTACGACGTGCCGCCGCCCGAGCAGAGCGTCGAGGAGCAGCAGGCCCTGGCCGCAGATCCGCGCTATGCCGGTCTGTCGCTGGACCAGGTGCCGCGCACCGAATGCCTCAAGGATTGCGTCGAGCGCGTCCTGCCCTACTGGAACGAAGTCCTGGCCCCGGCCATCCGCAGTGGCCAGCGCGTGCTGGTGGTCGCCCATGGCAACTCCATGCGTGCCCTGATCAAGTACCTGGACAACATCTCCGACAGCGACATCGTCAGCCTCAACATCCCCAACGGCGTGCCGCTGGTGTACGAGTTCGACGAGAATCTCAAGCCCACCAAGCACTACTACCTGGCCGACCCGGACGAGGTCGCCGCTAAGATGGCCGCGGTGGCCAATCAGGGCAAGGCGAAGTAAGGCACCTTTCGTCCGTCCCCTGGTGGAGACCTTGTACGGTTTTCCACAGGGGCGACAAGGTGTGAGCGGTGGATAAGGCTGAGCCCATTATCCACCCTATCGACTGCTGACCTATCGCGATCATGGGTCGCCGTAGGTTGGGTTGAGCGCAGCGAAGCCCAACAGGTCTCGCCTCAAGTGCTGGCCATGTTGGGCTTCGACGGTGAAGCTGTCGCAGCCCAACCTACGATACTCAATCGTAGCAGCGGTCGCATCGGCGGACCGCCATGGCCGCGATTACCCATGTGCCTGGCGTTTTCCACAATCAGGGTCGCCGGTGAACGGTGGGCAGGGCTGGCGCCGTTATCCACCCTGCCTCAGGTGCGACCCTTCGGTCGTGGCACCACCCGGGCTTCACCCAGGACGCCTTCTTGCTGGGCGCCCTCGTCCTGCCCGGCCTGAATCTCTTCGTCGGCTTCCACGCCCCCGTCGCCTGGCGTCTTCTCGCCCTTCTCCTTGCCTTCGTTGCTGTGGTGCTCGATCACCGCGTTGATTTCCGCGCCGAACAGCAGCACCGCTGAAGACAGATAGAAGTACAGCAAGAGCACGATGATGGCGCCGATGCTGCCGTAGGTGGCGTTGTAGTTGGCGAAGTTCTGCACGTAGTAGCCAAAGCCCAGGGACGCCAGGATCCAGACCACCACCGCCAGTACCGAGCCCGGGGTGATGAAGCGGAAGCTCTGCTTCACGTCCGGGGTAACGTAGTAGAGCGCCGCCACGGCGATCATCAGCAGGAACACCGCCAGCGGCCAGCGAATCAGCGCCCAGAGGGTCACCATGTAGTCTTCCAGCCCTACATAGGCGGCCAGCCAGTTCATCACCTGGGGCCCGAGCACCATGAGCGCGGCGGCGCTGAGCAGGATTCCGGCGAGGCCGATGGTATGCAGCACCGACAGCGGAATGCGCTTCCAGGCCGGACGGCTTTCCACCACGTCATAGGCGCTGTTCATGGCGGTCATCAGCGAGCGGAAGCCACCGGACGCGGACCAGAGGGCAATGATGATACTGAAGGACAGCAGCCCGCCCTTCTGCGTCTGCAACTGGTCGATGATGGGATTGACCGTATCCAGGGCAGTGGGCGGCAACAGGTAGGCGGCCTGTTCGCGCAGGAAGGTGAAGAAGTCAGGCAGGTGCAGGAAGCCGATCAGGGCGATCAGGAACAGCAGGAAAGGAAACAGCGAAAACAGCATCTGGTAGGCCAGCGCCGCTGCATAGGTGGGCATGTCGTCGGCCACGAATTCCTGGACGGCACGCTTGATGAGGGTGAACGGCGAAACGCCGCGCAGGCTGAAGGCAAACAAGGACATGACGGCTCCTGACGAACGTTCCTCACGAAGGATTCCTGGAGCGGACCTGCCCGGCCCGCACCCGGCGGCTTTGCAGGTCCGCCCTACCTTCAGAGTGGCGGCAGCCGGGTTGGTTGCGCCCTGACGTCAGAAGCCGGAACCCGAGGCATCCCGGCAGGCAGCGATCTCGGCGGCCGTAGGCGTCCTGAGTTCCTCTATCCCGCGGCTTTCATCGAAACGGATGAAGCCGGCGGCGGCGAATTCGCGCAGCCAGCCATCCATGGGCCAGAGCCCCCAGCGGGCCTGGAAGCGCCGGGCGTTCTCCAGGATGCTGGCGAAATGGTTGAGTGGTGGGTGATAGGTCGGATGGTACTGGTGGAAGGCCCGCGCCTCGGCCTGGTAGACGGGTACCCCCGCCTCACGAGCGCGAAAGGCGAAGTCGGTATCCTCGCCGCCATAGCCGCGATAACCCTCGTCGAAGCCACCGATGCGACCGAAGGTGGCGCGGGTACAGGCGAAGTTGAGCGACCAGAACAGCGGATGGGGAATCGTCTCGCCCGGCGGACGATCCCGGTGCAGGGGGTGGACGACACCGCTGGCGCGCAGCTCCTCCGGCGTCCAGTCGCCTTCCGCGATGCCGGCCGGCAGGTAGTGGACGAAGCCCTGGTGCAGCGCCGCTGGGCGCGCGGTCAGCGCCTGGCGATAGGCATCGAGCAATCCGGGCGCGGGGATGCAGTCCACGTCGAGAAACACCAGATCCTCGCCTGGTGCGGCGGCTACGGCGGCATTGCGCGCGGCGGCCAGGGGCAGGATAGCGTCGCCTGCCACGCCAAGCACCTGAATCGGAAAGCCTGGGCTGTGCAGTGCACGCGGCGGCTCGTTCATCTGCACCACCACCAGGGCCGCCGGAGGCGTCGGTGCCAATTCCAGCCCACGGATGAGATTGGCCAGTTGCCGCGCGCGACCTTGGACCAGGGTCAGGACGATCATGCCAGCACCTCCTGGGCGACCTGCCGGATACAGACGGCGGCGCGCCGGGCACCCTGGCCGTCGCTTATCGCCGCCCAGCGCTCGGGATCGAGCCCGCGGGTCCTGGCCAGCAGTTCCGGCCAGGCGTCGTCGGCAGGCCAGCTTTCGCCGGTGATCGCCAGGCCCTGCGCAGCCAGCAGGCGGCCGGTGGACAGTTGCTCGTCGAAGGGCCGGGCATCCGGCAGACAGAGGAAACGACAGCGCAGGTCGGCCAGTTCCGCCACCAGGCTGTCACCCGCCGAGCCGACCACCAGCTCGGCACGGGTCAGCCAGGGTGCGGGATCGGCGACGCTGCCCAGGAAGCTCAGATTGGCCGGCGCCGCGGTGGCGTCGTCCAGCACCGGACCCAGCACCGTCCAGTGCCAGTCGGGACAGGCCCGGGCCGCCGCGACCAGCCGGGCGCGCCCGAAGGCGGTGCCACCATGGCCGGCGATGACGGTGACCGTGCCGGGCTGGCGGAGGCAGTCGGGATGCTGCCCGGCATAGCGCGACAGGCTGCCGGCATAGCAGGTCTTGGCCCGCCAGGGCGCCGGGGCGGCAGGCTCTTCCAGGCATTCCGGATAGGGCGCCAGCAGGCGACTGGCACTGGCGTAGGCCAGTTCGTGGGCGGCATCGAAGCGACTGCCGCGCTGGCGCAGGTAGATCGTCGGCACGCCGCAAAGCCGGGCCAGCAGCGCCACCTCCACCGAGACGTCGACCACCAGCAGGCAGGGCCAGGCGTGGCGGAACCAGTCCACCAGCAGGCCCATGCGCTCGCGCAACCCTGCCACGCCCAGCGGCGCATAGTGCAGGCAGGCGAAGGCTTCGCCTTCGACGCCCGGGGCCACGTCGGGCGGCAGCGGGCAGAGCCGGACGTTGGGCAGCGCCACCTGCTCGGGCAGGCGACTGCCGAACAGGGTCAAGGGGCCGTCGAACGCGGCGGCGATGGCCAGGGCGCGGGTCACGTGGCCGGCGCCATGATGATGGGCGTAGTAACCGATGTTCAGCTTAGTCACGGGCAGTCTAGCCACGGGCCACCCGGCCGGCGGCGACATCGGCGAGCAGGCGCTCGTAGCGGTCGATCATCAGCCGGTGGCTCCACTGCGCCTCGGCCCGCGCCCGGCAGGCGTCGCGGGACAGCGACAGGGCTTCGCGCAGAGCCGCCGCCAGGGCCGGCACATCGCCCGCCGGGGCCAGGGCGCCGGTCTCGGCGGTGAGCAGTTCCGGCAGGGCGCCACGGGCGAAGGCGGCGACCGGCGTGCCACAGGCCAGGGCCTCGGCGACGATCAGGCCGAAGGGTTCGTCCCAGCAGGGCGTGACCAGGCAGGCACGGGCCTGGGCGACTTCGACCGCCAGGGCGGTACGGTCCAGGTGACCGAGGTAGACAGCCTGCGCGCCCAGGCGCGGCGCGATCTCCTGGCGGAAATAGCGCTCGTCGGTGGCCTGGCCGGCCAGGCGCAGGGGTACGCCGGCCTCGCGCGCGGCATCCAGCGCCAGGTGCGGCCCCTTGTCCGGCACCAGGCGGCCGAACCAGAGGGCATGGTCGCCGATCGGCGTAGCGCGCGGGCGCCAGGCGTCGAGGTCGATGCCGTTGGGAATCACGTGACAGGCCGGCGCCAGATGCGCCCAGTTGTCGGAATTGGCCTGGGAGACGGTGCAGTAGTGGCCGCCACCGCGCTTGTGCAATTCGCCGATGGCGTTGATCAGCTCGAAGAACGGCGGGGTGTGCAGCACCGTGAGCATGGGCGTGCGGATCAGCCCGGACATGGTCACCGGCACATAGTGCAGGGCGTTGTTGAAGATGACGTCGAAGCCATGGCCATCGATGCGCTGCAGGCAGTCGAGATAGCCGTGGTGCTCGTCGAGGTACTCGGAGCTGAGCACGTTGCGCTTGCGTCGGCAGCCGTCCGCGCCGTAGTTGCCATCGTCGAGGATGGGCACCACCTCCAGCTCCGGCGCCGAGGCCGAACTGGCGAACAGCGTCACCGCGTGGCCACGTTCGCGCAGTTGCAGGGTGATGTCGTAGGTGAAGGCTTCGAGACCACCGGCGAAGGGCTGGCGTACCGGGTGTTTCACGTGGGTGAGAATGCCTATGCGCATGAAACCGTCCGCCTGCTGTTGCCTGTCATCCCACCGTCCTTATCGCGAGCCGCTGGTTGATAGGAGTCTCAGCGACGGGAATTGGTTGTGCGCTTCGTCGTGAAAGCCGCGCGGCGGGCAAACCTCCGAAGCGGACCAGGGGTCAGCTTTCCTGGACCCGTATTCCCAGCAGACGACGGAGGTTTCCATGCGTTATGAACTGCACTACTGGCCCAGCATCCAGGGCCGCGGCGAATTCGTCCGCCTGGCGCTCGAAGAGGCCGGCGCAAGCTATCTGGATGTCGGCAATGCCCCGGAGGACGAAGGCCTGGGCATACCCGCCATGGAGGACTACCTGCAAGGCCAGAAGACCCGCCGCCCGCCCTTCGCCCCGCCCTTTCTCAAGGCCGGCGACGAAGTCGTCTCCCATGTCGCCAACATCCTCCAGTTCCTCGGGCCACGGCTGGACCTGGTACCGGCCGATGAAGAATCCCGCTTCTGGGTCCACGGCCTGCAGCTGACCATCACCGACCTCACCGCCGAGGCCCACGACGTCCATCATCCGGTGGCCCTTTCCCTGACCTACGAAGAGCAGCAGGACGAGGCCCGGCGGCGGGCCAAGGCCTTTGCCGGCGAGCGGATCCGTACCTACCTGAGCTACTTCGAGCGGGTGCTGGGCTTCAACCCGGCAGGCGACAGCTGGCTGGTGGGCGAGCGGCGCTCCTATGTCGACCTGTCGCTGTTCCAGGTGGTGGCCGGCCTGACCTACGCCTTCCCCAACGCCATGCTGCGGCTGGCGCCGGAGATCCCCCGGGTGCTGACCGTGGCCGAGCGGGTGGCCGCGCTACCCAACATCGCCGCCTACCTGGCCTCGCCACGCCGCCTGGCCTTCAGCGAAAACGGCATCTTCCGCCATTATCCGGAGCTGGATCCGGCCTGACCGGCAAAAGAAAAGGCCGCCCTGGGGCGGCCTTTTCACTGCAGCTGGACTCAGGCGCGGTCGATGGTGTTCTTGACCGCTTCCTTGCCCTTGCCGACGTTCTTTTGCAACTTGCCTTCGGCTTCCTGGGCACGACCCTCGCCTTTCATGCGCGAGTTGTCGGTGGCTTCGCCGACGCCTTGCTTGACCTTGCCGGCCACTTCATTGGCGGTACCCTTGATCTTGTCGCTGGTGCTGCTCATATCAGTCTCCCTGGGATCGCACAGGCAGTGCGCCTGTAAAATCCGACTCCGGCTCTAGCCGGGTGGTTTCGACCATTCGTCGCACAGCGCAGCACCTGGACGCCTTGGGTAGCGGCGCTGGAAGCCTTTAGACTTCCCGCCCCTTTTCGTGAGCGACTGCCCAGGCGCGGTTCCCGGCGGGAACGTTGCGCGGGGCCGCCTCTCCAACTTCCACACCCCTTCACCGGAGACTTCTGATGTCGCTGAGCCAATTCGACAACCTGCCGGGCGTGACCGCCCAGCCCGACGCCGCCACCCGCGAGTTCGTCTTCAACCACACCATGCTGCGGGTCAAGAACCTGGAGACCTCGCTGGACTTCTACACCCGCGTGCTGGGTTTCACCGTGGTCGATCACAAGGACTTCCCGAACGCCAAGTTCAGCCTGACCTTCCTTGCCCTGGTCGATCGCACCCAGGTGCCGGAAGATCCGCAGGCCCGCCAGCAGTGGCGCAAGTCCACCCCGGGCATTCTCGAACTGACCCATAACCACGGTACCGAAGACGATGCCGGCTTCAGCTACCACAATGGCAACAGCGATCCGCGCGGCTTCGGCCACACCTGCGTGGCGGTCCCGGACATCCGCGCCGCCTGCGAGCGCTTCGAGCAGCTGGGCGTGGCCTTCCAGAAGCGCCTGACCGACGGCAGCATGAAGGAAATCGCCTTCATCAAGGACCCCGATGGTTACTGGGTCGAGGTCATCCAGTTCACCCCGCTGTCCTGATGCCTCCGGGCCCGGCGTTCGCTGGGCCCACCCCTGCCTGTCCTTCTGAAGACATCCGACGACTTTTCGGCGCTTAACTGATACCGACTGGCTCCAGGCCATCGACGCCTGTTCGCGCCTTTGGCGTACTGCTGGCGAAAAGCCTTACCAAAGTCGTATTGCGCACCCCAGCCAGCGACGTCGTCAGAGAGTCCAACATGAACAAAACAACAAGAATTCGTACCGGGATGTACAGCGTGCTCAGCCTGTTCGTCGCCTGCCTGCTGCTGGCTTGCCTCTATGGGTGGCTCAACGCCCGGACCAGTGCCCAGCAGATCCGCGACCTGGACAGTCTGACCATGGACCAGTTGGACAAGGTCAACAACGCCGCCACCTGGATCAGCCGCGCCAGCGCCAACTCCCATACCGCCATGCTCGATCGGGTCAACGGCGATGCAGCCAAGGCCGAGAAAGGCGTGAAGCTGGCGCTGGAGCGGCTGGACATCGCCCGCAAGCTGATCACCGACATGCAGGCCAGCGTCAGCGATCCCAAGCTGAGTGGCCAGATCGAAGCCATGCTCAAGGCCTTCGACGCCTACAAGGTCATCGTCGAAGGGCAGATCGCCGCCTGCCGCGCCGGCGATCTGCCGGGCTACATCCGTATCAGCGACGGGGCCAAGGGGGCCAGCACGGCCTTCGCTGATACCCGTCAGGTCTTCACCGACGAGATCACCAGCCGTATCGACGCCACCCTGGTCGCCTCCGAGAGTCGCGTCTTGCAAGCCGAGATACGCACCCTGCTACTGGTCGGCCTGACCCTGCTGCTGGCGGTGCTCTCCGGCTGGTTCATCGCGCGCCGGGTGCTGGCCCCGCTCAACGAAGCCGGCGAGCACTTCGCCGCCATGAGCGAAGGCGATCTGACCCGCCGTATCGAGGTGCGCAGCCATGACGAGATCGGCCAGCTGTTCGCCGGCCTCGCCACCCTGCAGAGCCGCCAGCGCGACACCCTGGCCCAGCTCAATCGCACCGCCGAGCAACTCGACAGCGCCGCCCAGGAACTGGGCGAGGTGACGGCCCAGAGCAACCGCACCCTGAATCAGCAACAGCAGGAACTGGAACAGGCCGTGACGGCGGTGACCGAGATGACCACCGCCGTGGAAGAGGTGGCACGTAATGCCGCGTCCACCTCGGATACCGCCCGCGAATCCGATCGCCTGGCCGCGGGCAGTCGCGGCCAGGTGGCCCAGGTGCTCAGCGAATTGCAGAGCATGCAGACCACGGTCAACGAAAGCGAAACCGTGATCGCCAGCCTGGCGCAGCAGGCCAATCAGATCGGCAAGGTGCTGGACGTGATCCGCGCGGTCTCCGAGCAGACCAACCTGCTGGCGCTCAACGCCGCCATCGAGGCGGCGCGCGCCGGCGACGCCGGCCGTGGGGTGGCCGGGGTGGGCGCCGCGGTGCGCCGCCGGGCCCCGCGCCCCCCCCAGTCCCCCCGGGAGCTGTGTGGTTT
>NZ_JASCON010000070.1:0-29325 GCF_029959585.1 Pseudomonas sp. PS02302 | reverse complement strand
CGCGATCTGCGGGCCTGCGGCGCCCGCGGAGCCTGCCCGGGCGCCTGGCGCCCGGACTTCTGATCCTGGTCCCGGAGGCCACATGCAACACGCCGATCTGATTCTGCACAACGGCAAGCTCCACACCGTCGATCCCGAGCGCCCCGAGGCGACCGCGGTCGCCATCAAGGACGGCGTCTTTCTTGCCGTGGGCAGCGACAGCGACGTCATGGCCCATCGCGGCCCGGGCACCCAGGTGGTCGACCTGCGCAGTCGCCGCGCCATCCCGGGCCTCAACGACTCCCACCTGCACCTGATCCGCGGTGGCCTCAACTACAACCTGGAACTGCGCTGGGAGGGCGTGCCCTCGCTGGCCGACGCCCTGCGCCTGCTCAAGGACCAGGCCGAGCGCACCCCGGCGCCCCAGTGGGTGCGGGTGGTGGGCGGCTGGAACGAATTCCAGTTCGCCGAGCGTCGGCTGCCGACCCTGGAGGAGCTCAACCAGGCGGCGCCGGACACCCCGGTGTTCATCCTCCACCTCTACGACCGGGCGCTGCTCAACCGCGCCGCCCTGCGTGTCGTGGGCTACACCAAGGACACGCCCAATCCGCCAGGTGGCGAGATCCAGCGCGATGCCCGCGGCGAGCCCACCGGCATGCTCATCGCCCGGCCCAACGCCATGATCCTCTACGCCACCCTGGCCAAGGGGCCCAAGCTGCCGCTGGAATACCAGGTCAACTCCACCCGCCAGTTCATGCGTGAACTCAATCGCCTGGGCCTGACCAGCGCCATCGACGCCGGCGGCGGCTTCCAGAATTACCCGGACGACTACCAGGTGATCCAGGAACTGGCCGATGCCGACCAGCTCACCGTGCGCATCGCCTACAACCTCTTCACCCAGCGGCCCAGGGAAGAGCTGACCGACTTCAGGAACTGGACCAGCAGCGTCACCCTGCACCAGGGCACCGACTTCCTCCGCCACAACGGCGCCGGCGAGATGCTGGCCTTCTCCGCGGCCGACTTCGAGGACTTCCTCGAACCGCGCCCGGACCTGCCGCCCACCATGGAGGCCGATCTGGAACCGGTGGTGCGTCACCTGGTGGAGCAGCGCTGGCCGTTCCGCCTGCACGCCACCTATGACGAATCCATCTCGCGCATGCTCGACGTCTTCGAACGCGTCAATCGCGACGTGCCCTTCAACGGGCTGCCCTGGTTCTTCGACCACGCCGAGACCATCAGTCCGCGCAACATCGAGCGGGTCAAGGCCCTCGGCGGCGGCATCGCCATCCAGGACCGCATGGCCTTCCAGGGCGAATACTTCGTCGACCGCTATGGCGCCCAGGCGGCCGAGCAGACCCCGCCGATCCAGCGGATGCTCGCCGAAGGCGTACCGGTAGGGGCGGGGACCGATGCCACCCGCGTCTCCAGCTACAACCCCTGGACCTCGCTGTACTGGCTGGTCAGCGGCCGTACCGTCGGCGGCCTGGCGCTCTATCAGGAAGGCCTGCCGCGGGCCACCGCCCTGCAGCTGTTCACCCAGGGCAGCGCCTGGTTCTCCTCGGAGCAGGGCAAGAAGGGCCAGTTGCGGGTGGGCCAGCTGGCCGACGTGGCGGTGCTCTCGGCGGACTTCTTCACGGTCGAGGAAGAGGCCATCAAGCACCTGGAGTCGGTGCTGACCGTGGTCGGCGGCCGCATCGTCTATGGCGCCGAAGAATTCGATCGCCTGGGTCCGCCGCCCTTGCCGGTCACCCCGGACTGGTCGCCGGTGGTCAAGGTGCCCGGCCACTGGAAGCCCGGCGCGCCCCTGCAGGCCGTCGTGCACCAGTGCGCCGGCGCCTGTTCCGTGCATGGCCACGGCCATGAGCGGGCGCGCCAGAGCCGGGTGCCGGTCAGCGACTTCAGTGGCTTCTGGGGCGCCTTCGGCTGCTCCTGCTTCAGCTTCTGAGGAGCGTCCGCCATGACCGCCGCCGCCCTGAGTCCCACCACCGCCTCGCCCTGGCAGCCCCTGCGTCAGCGCACCTTCCGCTGGCTGTGGCTGGCCAGCATCGCCTCCAACATCGGTACCTGGATGCACGAGGTGGGCGCCGGCTGGCTGATGACCTCGCTGTCGGCCAGTCCTCTGGCGGTGGCCCTGGTCCAGGTGGCGGGGGCGCTGCCGATGTTCCTGCTGGCACTGCCGGCCGGTGCCCTGGCCGACATCGTCGACCGCCGGCGCTACCTGCTCGGCGTGCAACTGTGGATGGCCGCGGTGGCCCTGGCCCTGGCCGGGCTGACCCTGGCCGGCTGGATGACCGTGCCGCTGCTGCTGGGGCTGACCCTGGCCATGGGCGTGGGCACGGCGCTGATGCTGCCGGCCTGGTCGGCGCTGACCCCCGAGCTGGTCGACAAGCGCGAGCTGCCCGCGGCCATCGCCCTGTCCAGCCTGGGCATGAACGTGGCCCGGGCCCTCGGCCCGGCGCTGGCCGGGGTGCTGGTCAGCCTGTCCGGTCCCTGGCTGACCTTCGCCCTTAACGCCGTTTCCTTCCTGGCCGTGATCGTCGCGCTCCTGACCTGGCGACGCCAACCTGCAGCCGCCGTGCTGCCCGCGGAGCGCCTGCTGGGCGCCGTCCGGGTCGGCCTCCGCTATGCCCGCAGCTCGCTCCAGCTGCAGGTGGTGCTGGCCCGGACCGCCGCGTTTTTCCTCGGCGCCAGCGCCGGTATGGCCCTGTTGCCACTGCTGGTGCGCCAGGCCCTGCAGGGCACCGCCCTGGATTTCGGCATCCTGCTCGGGTGCGTCGGCCTGGGTGCCATCGGCGGCGCCATGCTCCTGCCACGGCTGCGCGAGCGGCTATCCAGCGATCTCCTGGTGGCGGGTGCCAGTGCGCTCTATGCCGGGGTGCTGCTCGGCCTGGCCTGGATTCGCGACTTCGCCTGGCTGCTGCCGGTCATGCTGGTCAGCGGCCTGGCCTGGATCGCCGTGCTCTCCAGCCTGCAGGTGGCGGCCCAGACCGCCGTGCCCGCCTGGGTGCGCGCCCGTGCCCTGGCCGTCTACATCCTGGTGTTCTTTGGCACCAGCGCCCTGGGCGGCTTGCTCTGGGGCGCCCTGGCCAGTCACTTCTCCCTGAGTCTGGCGCTGAGCGCGGCGGCCGGGGTGCTGCTGGCCGGCATCGGGCTGACCTGGCGCCTGCGTCTGCCGGTCACCCCGGCGGCCGATATCGCCCCTTCGCTGCACTGGCCGGCGCCCATCCTCGACGACTCCCTGGATCGCGAGCGCGGCCCGGTGATGGTCACCCTGGAATACGACATCGCCCCCGAACACGGTCCGGCCTTTCGCCAGGCCATGCAGGCGGTGGGCGCCATGCGCCGGCGCAACGGCGCCTTCTCCTGGGCCCTGCTGCAGGACAGCGCCGAGCCGCGCCGCTGGCAGGAATTCTTCTGCGACGAATCCTGGCTGGAACACCTGCGCCATCACCACCGCGTCACCCAGGGCGAACAGCGCCTGGAAGCGGCGGCGCGCCAGTACCAGACCCCCGGCGTACCCGTCGCCATCCGCCATCTCCTGGGCGGCGCCTGATGCCGCCCTTCACCCGCAACCCCCAACCACTCCCCTGAGGACTCCACCATGAGCAAGCCCTACAACCGTCTCGACAAGAACGATGCCGTCGTCCTGCTGATCGACCACCAGGCCGGTCTGATCTCGCTGGTGCAGGATTTCACCCCCAGCGACTTCAAGAACAACGTCCTGGCCCTGGCCAACAGCGCCAAGTTCTTCGGCCTGCCCACCATCCTCACCACCAGCTTCGAGCAGGGCCCCAACGGTCCGCTGGTGCCCGAGCTGGTCGAGCTGTTCCCCGAGGCGCCGTACATCGCCCGGCCCGGCCAGATCAACGCCTGGGACAACGAAGACTTCGTCGCCGCCATCAAGGCCACCGGCCGCAAGCAGCTGATCATCGCTGGCGTGGTGACCGATGTCTGCGTGACCTTCCCGGCCCTGGCGGCCATCGCCGAAGGCTTCGACGTCTTCGTGGTGACCGATGCCTCCGGCACCTTCGACAAGACCGTGCAACAGGCCGCCTGGGCGCGCATGAGCGCCGCCGGCGTGCAGCTGATGAACTGGTTCAGCGTGGCCTGCGAACTGCATCGCGACTGGCGCAACGACATCGAGGGCCTGGGTGCCCTGCTGTCCAACCACATCCCCAACTACCGCAACCTGATGACCAGCTACGCCAAGCTGTCCGCCAAGTAAGGTAAACGACAGTCAGGCGCCCCTCCCGGCGCCTGACCTTCGCGGAGGGATGCCGTGAACCGCAACGACCTGCGCCGCATCGACCTGCACCTGCTGGTGGTGTTCGAAAGCCTGATGCACGAGCGCAACCTCACCCGCACCGCGGAAAAGCTCTTTCTCGGCCAGCCGGCCATCAGTGCCGCCCTGGTACGCCTGCGGCAATTCTTCGACGATCCCCTGCTGGTGCGCAGCGGTCGGGCGATGGAGCCCACGCCGCGGGCCCTGGCCATTCTCGAACGGCTGCGCCCGGCGCTGGACGGCCTGTCCAATGCCTTGAGCGAAGTCGACGACTTCGACCCCGGCGCCAGTCGCGCGGTGTTTCGCCTGGGCATGTCCGACGATGTCGAGTGCGGTCTGCTGCCGCCGCTGCTGGCCCATCTGCGCGAGGTGGCGCCGCACTGCGTGCTGGTGGTGCGCAACGCCAACTTCCTGCTGCTGCCCGGCCTGCTGGCCAGTGGCGAAGTCTCCCTGGGCATCAGCTACACCACCCAGCTGCCGGCCAACGCCAGGTGCCGCACCCTGAGGCATATCCGCGCCCTGGTGGTGCGCGCCGACCGCGATCCCGCGCCCCTGACCCTGGATGACTATTGCGCGCGGCCCCATGTGCTGGTGTCCATGTCCGGCGATCTCTGCGGCAACATCGACGACGACCTGGCGCGCCTCGGCCGCAGTCGCAAGGTGGCCCTGGGCGTGCCCCACTTCAACGGTCTCGGCGCCCTGCTGGCCGGCAGCGAATTGCTCGCCACGGTGCCCGACTACGCCGCCCGGGCGCTGGCTGCGGGCGGCGGCCTGCGCATCGAGGAAGCGCCGTTTCCGATCGTCCCGGCCAAGCTGTCGCTGGTCTGGCGCGCGGCCCAGGACCAGGACCCGGGCGAGCGCTGGCTGCGTGGCGAGATCATCAGATTCATGGGCGAACCGGCTGCGTGAGCCCTGCCGGCTGCTCGGCCACCGCTCCGGAAATCTGCATGCCACGGGTCTCCTTGCCGAAGGCCACGAAGAGGATGATCAGCACCGCCACGGTGCCTGCCACCAGCGCCATGGCCAGGCCATAGTTGCCGCCGTGGGCCGCCGCGATATGCGCCTGCAGGGTAGCGTTGACCGAGGCCAGCAGGTTGCCCATCTGGTAGACGAAGCCCGGCAGCACGGCGCGTACATTGCCCGGCACCAGTTCGTTGAGATAGGTGGGCACCACGCCCCAGGCGCCCTGCACCATGAATTGCATCAGGAAGGCGCCGATGCCCAGCGTCCAGGAGCCGCTGGAGAAGGCCCACAGGGGCAGGACCGGCAACGACAGCAGTGCGGCCAGCATGATCGCCTTCTTGCGGCCGATGCGTTCCGACAGCGAACCGAACAGCACGCCGCCGAGCATCGCCGCGATGTTGTAGCCGATGGCGATCAGACTCACGGTATGGGCATCGAACTGGTGCTGCACCTTGAGGAAGGTGGGATAGAGGTCCTGGGTGCCGTGGCTGAAGAAATTGAAGCAGGCCATCAGCAGCACCATGTACAGGCAGATCTTCCAGTGCTGGCGCAGGATCGGCAGCAGGGCAGTACTCTCCTTGCGCTGGCGCGCGGCCAGCCACACCGGCGACTCCGGCACCTTGAAGTAGATGAAGGGCAACAGTAGCACCGGCAGGGCGCCGATCAGGAACATACCGCGCCAGCCCACCGTGGTGAAGAACAAGCCGAAGACGATGGAGGCGAGCAGGTAGCCGCAGGGATAGCCGGCCTGGAAGATCCCCGACATCAGCCCGCGCGAGCGATCGGGGATGGTTTCCATCGCCAGCGACGAAGCCACGCCCCAGACCCCGCCCATGGCCACGCCGTAGAGAAGACGGAAGGCCATGAACGCCATGAAGGTCGGTGACCAGGCGGACAGCAGCTCGAACACCGAGAACAGCACGATGTTGAGCATCAAAATCGGCCGGCGCCCATGCCGCTCGGCCAGGCGCCCGAAGATCAGGGCGCCTAGCGGACGCACCGCCAGGGTCAGCATGATCGACAGGGAGACATCGGTCACCGAGTTGTGGAAATACGTCGCCAGGTTGCTGAGGACGAAGACCAGGATGAAGAAGTCGAATGCATCCATCGTCCAGCTGGCAAAGGTGGCGAAGGCCACGTTGCGCTGTGTCGAAGTCCAGGTAGACATGGCCAATCTCCTTGGTCGAAGGGCTGTCGACGCCCTGGCGGCTCGCGGGGGCCAGTGAGGAGGCAGCCTTGCTTGTAGTGGTTGTGTCGCTAGCCTCTCCCCAGAGCGCTTACGAGAACCTTAAGGTAAGCACCACAAAAGTCCGCGCCTGACCGGAGACGTCCGGGGGCACCATCAGCCGCGTCGATAAGCGCTATCCGCCGGTACGATTTATGGACGAGGGCGTTGGCTTCTTACGATGGCTCCATATTGTTTGGAGCCACTCCCATGTCCCTCGCCGCCCTTCGCAACGCCCTCCGCCTGCTGGCCTGCGCCGGCTTCCTCGCCCTGCTGGCCGGCTGCGCCAGCTCCCACAACGCCTACCTCAAGGATGGCAGCACGGCCTACCTGGTGCAGTGCAACGGGGTCTTCGGCAGCTGGTCCGGTTGCGCTGGCGAAGCAGAGGAGCGCTGCAGCACCGGCAGCTACCGGGTGCTCGCCCGCAACCACCTGGACGGCGCCAGCGAAGCCCAGGCCGAAGCCAGTGTCGCCGGCCAGTCCTATCCGGTGCGCAACCTGCTGGTGCAGTGCCAGGGCGAACAACTGGCCTGGCGGGTGGGCACCTTCGTCCGCCGGCTGCCGGTCAGCGAGGGTTGAGGGCAGGTCGGTAGGCTGTCGAGTGTTCCACAGCGGCTGAACACCTGCTCGGCTGGCCCCTCTCTCTGGGAGAGGGTTGGGATAAGGGCACGCCCCGCACACTGAAGTCACTCCCGGAAAAGGCTCTGGCCATGGCTGCGATAGACCGTAGGTTGGGTTGAGACGGCTCCATCGTCGAAGCCCAACAGGGATGTTCAGTCTTGAGCCATGTTGGGCTTCGCTGTGCTCAACCCAACCTGCGCGGGCTCTTAGCCGCGGTCGCATCGGCGGACCACCAGGCGAGCAGACCCGTAGGTTGGGTTGAGACAGCTCCATCGTCGAAGCCCAACGGGGAGGTTCAGCCTTGAGCCATGTTGGGCTTCGCTGCGCTCAACCCAACCTGCGCGGGCCTCAAGGCGCGGTCGCACCGGCGGACCACCAGGCGAGCAAACGGCGGTCAGTCCTCAAGCGTGCTCAAGAAAATTCAGGAGCCGTCCACCGGGATCGCGGACAAAGAAGCGCCTCACGCCCCAGGGCTCCGTCACCGGACCGTACTCCGGCACGTAGCCCGCGCCGGCCAGTCGACGCAAGACCTCGTCCAGGTCATCGACTTCCAGCGACAAGTCCGGCACCGGCGTACCCGAGCCACCCTCCACCGCGAAACTGACCTGGGGACTGGCCTGGCCCGCGCCGACGAAGGTCAGGATCCAGCCGTGGTCCATCGCCAGCGTCAGGCCCAGGAGCTCACCGTAGAAGACCCTGGCGGCGGCCAATTGCTCGGTGGCGATGTTCGGTACGATGCGCGTGATCTGCATGGACGAAATCTCCGGCGGTAAGGGCCTGACAGCTTAGCAAGCCGCTGCCGCCAGGCAGTCACTCGCGTATCCGCTCGGCGACGGCACCGCCGGCCAGTGAGCGCGGGCTACTCCGCCAGAGCCTCTTCCAGGACCTTGAGGAATTCCCGCGTCGCCGGCGTCGGCAGCGGCGACCAGATGGCATGGACGTTACGCTGGGGCGCATCGCTGACCGGCACCCGGGCCAGACCGGCAAAGGTGCTGGCGATACTCTGAGGCACCAGGCCGATCGCCAGCCCACGGCGGACGAAGCGTTCCAGCAGCTGCATGTTGCCCGTCTCGAAACGCACCCGATGAGGCAGGCCCAGGGCGGCGAAGGCCTCGTCGGTCTGCCGCCGGGCGCCGCTGCCGGCGGGCAGGTCCACCAGCGGCAGATCCACCAGCTCGTGCAGCGACAGCCTTTCCCGCCCCGCCAGGGCGTGCGCGGCCGGCAGCACTGCCACCAGTTCCTCGCTGAGCAGTAGGCGGCTGGCCACCGCCTCCAGGGCCACCTGGCGCGACAGGCCGATCAGGGCGAAATCCAGTTGTCGCTCGCGCACCGCCGCCAGCAGCGTCTCGCTCTTGTCCTGGCGCAGCCGGATGTCCACCTGGGGATGGCGGGCATGGAAGGTGGCCAGCAACTCGACGATATCCAGGCGTGGCACCGAGGAGATCAGGCCCAGTGTCAGGGTGCCGCGAATGGCGCCGACCGCGGCGGCCACGTCCTGCTGCAACCTTTCCACCGCCGCCAGCGCCTGCCGCGCCTGGACCAGCAGCGCTTCGCCGGCGGGGGTGAGGCGCACCTGCCGCGGCAGGCGTTCGAACAGGGTAGCGCCCAGTTCGGCTTCCAGGCGGGCGATCTGGTGACTGAGCGCCGACTGCACCACATGACAACGCTCGGCAGCGCGGGTGAAGTGGCGCTCCTCGGCTAGGGCGACGGCGAATTCCAGTTGCTTGAGGTTCATGGCGCTATCTTGAAATGAGATCGAAACCATCTTAACGATTCATTTAACCGATGGCTGCCGTTGTCCGATACTGACCAGCCTTTCCCATGCCGGACCTCGCGGATGTCGAACCCCACGCCTCCTCTCAGCCGCTGGCTGACCCTGCTCATGGCCGTCGCCACCGGTATCGCGGTGGCCAGCAACTACTACAACCAGCCGTTGCTGCACACCATCGCCCAGCGCTTCGACCTCAGCTACACCCAGGCCGGCAGCATCGTCACCACCGCCCAGCTCAGCTACGCCGCCGGGCTCCTGCTGCTGGTGCCCCTGGGCGATCTGCTGGAGCGCCGCCGGCTGATCGTCACCATGAGTGTGATCGCCGCCGCCGGCCTGGCCCTGAGCGCCACCGCCACCAGTCTGACCTGGCTGCTAGTGGGCACCGCCATGACCGGGCTCTTCTCGGTGGTGGCCCAGGTGCTGGTGCCCTTCGCCGCCACCCTGGCCGCGCCGGAGCAGCGGGGCAGGGCGGTAGGCACGGTGATGAGCGGCCTCATCCTCGGCATCCTGCTGGCCCGTACCGTGGCCGGGGCGCTCTCGTCCCTGGGCGACTGGCGCACCGTCTATGCCGTGGCGGCCGGTCTGATGCTGGCCACCGCCCTGGCCCTGCGCCTGGCGCTGCCGCGCTATCAGCAGTCGGCGGGCCTGAGCTATCCACGGCTGCTGGGTTCGGTGTTCGTGCTCTTGCGCGACGAACCCCTGCACCGCCTGCGCACCCTGTTGGGCTGTCTGGGCTTCGCCGTCTTCGCAATGTTCTGGACGCCCCTGGCCTTTCTGCTCGCTGCCGAACCCTATGGCTTCAGCGACGGCACCATCGGCCTGTTCGGTCTCGCCGGCGCGGTGGGCGCCCTGGCCGCCAACCTGGCCGGGCGCATGGCCGACCAGGGCAAGGGTGGTCTTGCCACCAGCATCGGTCTGGCTTCCCTGACCCTGGCCTGGCTGCCCCTGGCCTTCGCTCAGCAGTCGCTGGCGGCGCTGCTGGTCGGCATCCTGGTGCTGGATCTCGCCGTGCAGCTCAGCCACGTCAGCAACCAGAACGTGGTCTATCGCCTGCGCCCGGAAGCCCGTAGTCGCCTCAACGCCGGCTACATGACCGGCTACTTCCTTGGCGGCTCCCTGGGTTCGCTGCTGTCGGCGCGGCTGTACGAGCACTTCGGCTGGACCGGCGTCAGCCTGGCCGGGTGCCTGCTGGCCGCCACGGCGCTGGCCGTCTGGTGCCTGTTCCTGCTGCGCCAGCGCCAATCCCGGGCATGAATCGCGTGCAGAGTATGCGCTGGCAAATCCAGCGCCGCGGTGTTCGCCTGCAAGTGGCGCCGATCAGCCGGTGGCTCGGATCGCCGCCGGAGAATTGCAGCCAGGTAGCGGTCGTTCCATCCTAGCCGAGCACCAATTGGACCTTGGCTGCCTTGGCTTTGTCGCCAGCAAGCTCCAGGGCAGCGGTAATGTCCTGTGCCGGAAACTGTGCCGAGAGCAGTGGCAAGGGGTTGAGTCTGCCACTTTCCAGCCAACGCACCGCCGTGGTGAATTCGTCGATGAAGCGAAAGGAGCCGACGAGCTCGATCTCCTTTACCAACAGGGCACCGAGCGGCAATTCCACCCGAGCGGCGCCCATGCCCAGCTGCACGATGCGGCCCTTGGGCGCGGTGAACTGAACGGTGGAGGCAATGGCCGCAGGCGCCCCCGAGGCTTCGAAGGTCACGTCGAAATAGCCGCCGTCAGTCTCCCAGGCGGCTACCTCATTCTGGTCCAGCGGATCGACCACCCGATCGGCGCCCATGGCCTGCGCCAGTTCGCGACAGCGCTCGCTGACGTCCGTACCTATCACTTCGCTGGCGCCAGCCAGCCGCGCGACCGCCATCACCAGGCAACCGATGGGGCCAGAGCCGGTCACTAGCACTCGCTTGCCCAGCAAATCACCGGCCTGGGTGACGGCGTGGAGTGCCACCGCCAGCGGTTCGGCGAACACCATCACCTCGTCACGCGCCGCTGCGGCATAGGCGATGCACTGGTGTGGCGACACGGCCACTCGGTCGCGAAAGCCACCATCGACATGGGGATCGAACTGCGCGCTACCCATGAATTTCATCCGGCGGCAGAGGTTGCGCTTGCCTTGCAGACACAGCGTGCAGGCGTTGCAAGGTTGCGAGGGATTGACAGCGACACGCTGCCCGACATGCAGGTCCAGGCCATTCAAGGGCGGTATCTGTTCCACCACCCCGACGAATTCGTGGCCCAGTACCAGCGGGTGCTTGAGAATCGACATCCCGGCCCGGCCATGCTGATAGTAGTGCAGATCGGAACCACAGATTCCTCCACGGGCGACTTTTACCAGCACCTGGGTCGTGGGATCGAAGCTCAATTGCTGGGTTTCCACGCGCACGTCTTTGGCGCTGTGGGCCACGCACGCCTGGTTGTCTATCGTTTGCAGCGCCATGATCAGCCTCCTGGGGTCTGGGATGAAGGGCGAAGTCCGGATGGGCCGGTGTCGGCAGCGGTCTTGCGCTGTCCTGGCAGGGCGATCACCTCGATGCGCCCGACCAGGAAGCAATAGGCCAGCAGGCCGGCCAGGGCCACGCCGGCGATATAGAACATCGCGTATTGAAAGCTGTGGGTACGTTCGAGCAGTACACCGATCACCAAGGGGCTGACGACGCCTGACAGATTGCCGAAGACGTTGAGAAAGCCGCCCACCGTGCCGATGAGATGGCGCGGTATCACATCGCTGCATACCACCCAGCCCAGATTGGAAAAGGCATTGGCGAAAAATGCCAACGAGAGGATGGCGATGGCGATGACGGGTTGGTCTTCAAAGAAGTTGACCAGGCAGATGCTGGTGGTCACCGCAAGTCCGAGCATGACGGGCAGCTTGCGCGCCAGGGTGCGGGAGTGGCCGCGCTTGAGTAGGAAATCGCTGAGCACTCCGCCGCAGAGCACGCCACACATGGCCATGAGATAGGGGAACATGGCGCCTATACCGGCCTTGGCGATGGTCAGGCCCAGGCCTTTCTCCAAGTAGACGATGAACCAGGTCAGAAAGAAGTACAGCGTCGAGGACGCGGCGAACTGGGCGATGAACAGGCCCCACAGTGTCCGCTGCCGCAGGAGGTAGCTGACGTCACGCCAACTCACCTTGGTCTTGCTGTTGCCCGGCACCTGGGCGTCGCCGCCACCGGCGCGGATGTGCGCCAGTTCAGCCGCGTTGGCCCGAGTGCTCTCCCGCGGATCGCGGTAGGCCATCAGCCAGTAGATCCCGAAGACGATGCCCACTGCTCCTGAAATATAGAACGACGCCTCCCAGCCCCAGGTCAGCACGATCCAGGAGAGCACCGGCGTCAGCACCGCCAGGCCGATGTACTGGGCACTGGAATAGGTGGCCGTGGCCCGTGCGCGTTCGTGATCGGGAAACCAGGTGGCGATGATCTTGGTGTTCGACGGAAAGGACGGCGCTTCGGCCACCCCAACCAGCGCGCGGCACACCAGCAGCATGGCAAAGGAGGCGGCAGCGCTGGCGAACAGATGATGGGAGGCAAACCCCATCAGCAGGGTGAACAGACTCCAGAGGATGATGGCGTAGCCGTAAAGCAGTCGTGGTCCGACGCGATCGAGCAGGTAGCCCATCGGAATCTGACTCATGGCATAGAACCAGGTAAAGGTGGAAAACAGTAGGCCGAGCTGAGTGGCGGTCAGACCGAATTCGGCCTGGATGGCCGAGCCGGCCACCGCCAGGTTGGCCCGATCCATGTAGTTGATGGCAGTGACCACAAACAGCATGGCCAAGATCCACAGACGCGCGCGAGTCGGTTTCATGAATCGCCTTTTCTTGTGCATTGTCGGGTTAGACGCGAGGGTGCGGGGCGGCGGTGGGGCTAGAGCGTGGCCAGCCAGCCACCGTCCACGTACACCATCTGCCCGTTGACATAGCGCGAGGCGGGCGCGGCCAGGAACACCGCGGTTCCCACCAACTCTTCCGGCTTGCCCCAGCGATGGGTCGGATTGCTGGCCTTGACCCAGCGATCGAATTCCAGATTCTCGACCAGCGCGGCATTCATGTCGGTCAGGATGTAGCCGGGACCGATGCCGTTGCACTGGATATCGAATTCGGCCCATTCAGCGGCCATCGCCTTGGTCAGCATCTTCACGCCGCCCTTGGCAGCGGTATAGGGCGCCACGGTTGCTCGGGCCGCTTCGCTGGTGAGCGAACCGATGTTGATGATCTTGCCGCCGCGCCCGCGTGCGACCATGCGCCGGGCGGCGGCGCGGCCAACCAGAAAAGCGCTATTGAGGTTGACGTCCAGTACCCGCTGCCAGTTGGCCAGAGACACCTCGAGCAGCGGTTCCCGATGCTGGATACCGGCATTGTTGATCACGATGTCTATCTCGACGCCTTGCTCGTCCCAGGCAGCGAATGCGGCTTCGACCGCGCTTTCGTCGGCGACGTCGAAGCAGGCGCCCAGGGCATCGTGACCGCTCGCACTCAGGCGGCCCAAGGCCTCTTGCAGGCGTTGCGGCTGAGTGCCGTTGAGAATGACGCGCGCGCCCGCTTCGGCCAGGCCTTGGGCGTAGGCAAAACCCAGCCCGCGGGTCGAGCCGGTGACGAGGGCGGTGGATCCGCTGAGATCGAACAGGGAAGCCATAGGAATACCTCTCGGGTGTCTATTGTTTTTCTATTGACCCTCACTATCTCAGCTTATCATATAAGTATCAAGACGCCTTGCCTGCCCTGGGTGCCCGCATTTTTCTCGAATATCGGGCCAGTGAGCCCCTTAGGGCTGGTTATCTAGATTACTTATATGATAAGTTTATGTAATTCTAGCTGATAGAACAGCATTTTCTAAGCCTATAATACAAGTTCAAATTACCGCTTCGAGCCCAGTCACCATGACGACCGAGAATACTGTCGACGCTATCTATGAGCGTATGAAGCGCACGATCCAGGAGGGCACCTGGCCACCGGGCGGCAAGCTGCCGTCGGAAAGCGAACTGATTCAGGCCTTCGGCGTGAGCCGGGTTACCGTACGCAGTGCGGTGCAACGCCTGCGCGGGCTGGGCATCGTGGTCAGCCACCAGGGCAAGGGGACCTTCGTCATTGAGGATCTCGCTCGCCATGGGTTGCCTAGTGACAATCGGCCGATCATGCATCTGTCGCGCGACGAATTCGACGACATGAGGGTGTTTCGTGAAACCGTCGAGTTCCGCTGCATGGCGCTGGCGGTGACCCATGCTACCGAAGCGGATCTGCTGCGCCTGGAAGAGGCGCTCAATCGGATGCTGGTGAACAAGGACGACTACGTGCGCTATTCCCAGGCTGATTTCGAGTTCCACTACGCCATCGCGCTGGCGTCGCACAACAAGATATTCATCCGCGCGATGGATGCGATCCGTCCGCTGTATCTCTACTACCTCGAAGAACTCAATCGCGTTCTGGGCATCACCCTGGAAAGCGTCAATGCGCACATCCAGGTCTATCTCGCCCTAAAGCATCGCGATGCCGAGGCCGCGGCGCGCACCCTCAACGACGCCATGAGCAGCAATCTTGACGCCCTGCAAGCGCAGGACGCTCCACGACGCCCTTAGGAGGTCCCTTGGAAGCCCTAACGATCACCAACGTAAAGACCATTCTGACTGCCCCGGGCGGCATCGACCTGGTAGTGGTCAAGATCGAGACGAATCAGCCGGGTCTCTATGGCCTGGGCTGCGCGACCTTCACCCAGCGCATCTTTGCCGTCGAGGCCGCTGTCGAGCAGTACCTCAAGCCCTTTCTGATCGGCAAGGACGCGCGGCGTATCGAAGACATCTGGCAATCCGCTGCGGTGAGCGGCTACTGGCGCAACGGTCCGGTCATGAACAATGCCCTCTCCGGGATCGACATGGCCCTCTGGGACATCAAGGGCAAGGTGGCGGGTCTACCAGTGTACGAATTATTCGGTGGCCGTTGCCGCGATGGCATTCCACTGTACCGCCACTGCGACGGCGAAGATGAAATCGCCGTCGAGGACAGTGTGCGCGCGGCAATGGAACAAGGTTATCAGCACGTGCGCTGCCAGATGGGCATGTATGGCGGTTCCGGTACCGAAGACCTCAAGCTGATCGCCGGCAAGCTGGCCAAGGCCCGCAACATTCAGCCCAAGCGCTCGCCACGTGAAAAGACGCCTGGCATCTACTTCGATCCCGACGCCTATGTGCGCGCCGTGCCGAAATTGTTCGATCACCTGCGCAGCAGCCTGGGCTTTGGGGTGGAGTTCATTCATGACGTCCATGAGCGCATCGCCCCCATCGCCGCCGTGCAGCTGGCGAAGAATCTGGAAGCTCACCAGCTGTTTTTTCTGGAGGATCCAGTGGCGCCGGAGCAGCTGGAATGGCTGAAGCTGATCCGCGGCCAGAGTTCGACGCCGCTAGCCATGGGCGAGCTCTTCACCAACGTCAACGAATTCAAGCCGCTGATCGAAAACAACCTGATCGACTTCATTCGCTGCCACGTGAGTAGCGTCGGCGGTCTCACGCCCGCCCATAAGATTGCCATCTTCGCCGACTTCCATGGCGTGCGTACCGCCTGGCATGGTCCGGGCGACATCTCGCCGGTCGGCATCGCTGCCAACCTGCATTTGGATCTGGCCTCGACCAATTTCGGCATTCAGGAATGGACGCCGCTCAACGAGGCGCTCTACGAGGTCTTTCCCGGCAGCCCGTTCTTCGAGCACGGCTATGTCTATCTGAGTGAACGTCCCGGTATCGGTGTGGACCTGGACGAAGAAAAGGCCAAGCGCTACCCGGTCGAAGGCGGTATTCCCAGTTGGACCAATGCCCGCCTGCCTGATGGTACCGCTGCGCGGCCCTGACCGCTGCGCTCAGGACGCCGCCGTCAGGCGGTCGCGCAGATAGTCCGAGAACAGCTGGACGATGCGCGCCGACTGACGATGCTGGGGATAGACCGCATAGACCGCCGCGCTGGGCAGGGCGAAGTCTTCCAGCACCTGCACCAGCGCCCCTGAGGCCAGCGCCGCGCTGATGATGAAGGTCGGCAGCACCGCGATGCCCTGACCGGCGATGGCCGCGTCCCGCACCACCTCTCCGTTGTTGGCCCTGAGCTGACCCTGCATGGGCAGCACCAGCGGCTTGCCTCCGCGCTGAAAGCGCCATTCCACCTGGCGACCATGGCCATAGAGCAGACAGCTGTGCTCGGCCAGATCCTCCGGTTGCAGCAGCGGCGGCGCCTTCTTTAGATAATCCGGACTGGCACAGGTCACCAGCTGCATCTCGGTCAGTCGCTTGGCGATCAGACTGGAATCGGCCAGGGTGCCGATGCGGATCGACATGTCGTAGCCCTCGGCGAGCAGATCCACCGCCCGGTCATTGAGATCCAGCTCCAGGCGGATCTGCGGATAGGCCGAGAGAAAATCCGGCAGCAGGGGACTCAGGTGCAGGGTGCCAAAGGTCATGGGCGCACTGACTCTCAGCACCCCCTGGGGCACCGTCCGCCGGCTGGAGAGCAACTCCTCGGTGTCGTTGACGTCTTCGAGGATCTTCACCGCTCGCTCGTAGAGCAGCATCCCCAGCTCGGTCGCCTGCAGACGCCGCGTGGTGCGGTTGATCAACCGCACGCCAAGACTTTCCTCCAGCAACAGGGTCCGCCGGCTGACGTATTGCTTGGACAGCCCCAGCTTGTCGGCGGCGGCGGTGAAGCTGCCCTCGTTCAGGGTGGTGACGAACAGGCGCAGGTCTTCGAAATTCATGGCGGCATCCAGGCAGCGGGAGACGTTCGACGGCGGTCGGATCGCCGTCATTGTGCCAAATCGCCAGGCGTCCGGTGTCAGCCAGGCCGTTGGCGAACGGGCAAAAGAAAACCCCCTCGCCACCTTGCGGTGAGGAGGGGGTTCTGGCGTTCGCCGTCGCTTAGACGTTGAAGCGGAAGTGCATGACGTCACCGTCCTTGACGATGTACTCCTTGCCTTCCAGGCGCCACTTGCCGGCTTCCTTAGCGCCGTTCTCGCCCTTGAAGGCGATGAAGTCGGCATAGGCCACCACTTCGGCGCGGATGAAGCCCTTCTCGAAATCGGTGTGGATGGCGGCGGCCGACTGGGGCGCGGTGGCGCCGACGCGGACGGTCCAGGCACGGACTTCCTTCACCCCGGCGGTGAAGTAGGTCTGCAGGTTGAGCAGTTCGTAGCCGGCGCGGATCACCCGGTTCAGGCCCGGCTCTTCCATGCCCATGGACTCGAGGAACATCTGCTTTTCCTCGTCGTCGTCCAGTTCGGCGATTTCCGCCTCGATCTTGTTGCAGACCGGCACCACCACGGCGCCTTCTTCTTCGGCGATGGCCCGGACCACATCCAGGTGCGGGTTGTTCTCGAAGCCGTCTTCGGCGACGTTGGCGATGTACATCACCGGCTTGCTGGTCAGCAGGTGGAAGCTGCGCACCAGGCGCTTCTGCTCCTCGTCCAGGCCCTTCAGCAGGCTGCGGGCAGGCTTGCCGGCCTCGAAGTGCGGAATCAGCTGTTCCAGCAGGGCCTTCTGCGCCAGGGCTTCCTTGTCACCGCCCTTGGCGTTGCGGGTCACGCGTTGCAGCTGCTTCTCGCAGCTGTCGAGGTCGGCGAAGATTAGCTCCAGGTCGATCACCTCGATGTCCCGCTTGGGATCCACCGAATTCGACACGTGGATGACGTTCTCATCTTCGAAGCAGCGCACCACGTGGGCGATGGCGTCGGTCTCGCGGATGTTGGCGAGAAATTTGTTGCCCAGACCTTCACCCTTGGAGGCGCCGGCCACCAGCCCGGCGATGTCGACGAACTCCATGGTGGTGGGGATCACCCGCTCGGGTTTGACGATCTCCGCCAGGGCGTTCAGTCGCGCATCGGGCATGGGCACGATGCCGCTGTTGGGCTCGATGGTGCAGAAGGGAAAGTTTTCTGCCGCGATACCAGATTGGGTCAGGGCATTGAACAGGGTGGACTTGCCGACGTTGGGCAGGCCGACGATGCCGCAATTGAATCCCATGGTGTGTGTCCTCGCGGAAGAAAAGGAAGAGGGTAGGGTAGGTCAGGCCTTGCGGCTGTGCAGGCGTTGCATGGCGCGGGTCAGGTCGCCGGTCAGCAGCTCCGGAACCACCTCCAGGGCGGCATCGATGCTGGTGTCGAGCAGGTCCTGCTCGCTGCGCGGTGCGCGGCCCAGCACGAAGTTGGAGACCAGGCTGGCATGCCCCGGATGGCCGATGCCCAGGCGCAGACGCTGGAAGCCGTTCTGATTGCCGAGCTGGGCGATGATGTCGCGCAGTCCGTTGTGCCCCCCATGGCCGCCGCCGGTCTTGAGGCGTGCGGTGCCGGGTGGCAGGTCGAGTTCATCGTGGGCCACCAGGATGGCTGCCGGCGGGATGCGGAAAAAGCCGGCGAGCGCCGCCACGGCCTGGCCGCTGCGGTTCATGTAGGTGGTGGGGATGAGTAGACGAACATCGTTGCCCGCGTGGCGGAAGCGCCCCACCAGGCCATGATACTTGCGGTCGACAGCCAGGCTCGCGCCCTGGGCGGCTGCCAGTCGCTCAACGAAAAGGGCCCCTGCATTGTGCCGAGTCTGGTCGTATTCGGGGCCCGGATTACCCAGGCCGACGATCAGTTGGACGGCAGTCATGTCAGGAGCCCTTCTCTTTCAGGCGTGCGAGAACTTACTCGGCAGCGCCTTCTTCGGCAGCGCCGTCAGCAGCTTCTTCACGGATGCGCGGCAGGTGGATGCTGGCAACCGGCAGATCGCTGCCGTGGGCCAGGGACACCAGCTCGACGCCAGCCGGGACGTTCAGGTCGCTCAGGTGAACGATCTGGTCCAGGGCGACCTTGGCCATGTCGACTTCGATGAATTCCGGCAGGTCTTTCGGCAGGCAGGAAACTTCGACTTCGTTGATGGTGTGCAGGATCTCGCCACCCTGTTGCTTCACGCCCACGGAGGTTTCCTGGTTCATGAAGTGCAGGGGCACGTGAGCGGTCAGCTTCTGACCGGCGATGACGCGCAGGAAGTCGGCGTGCATGACGTAGCCCTTGGAGGGGTGACGCTGCAGGGCCTTGACCAGCACGCTTTCGTTGCTGCCATCAACCTTCAGGGTGATGACGCTGGCGAAGGCGGCTTCGCTTTCCAGCATCTTGGCCAGGTCTTTGCCGACCAGGGTGATGGACGTCGGAGCCTTGTCGCCACCGTAGATCACGGCGGGAACGTTACCGGCATTACGACGCAGGCGGCGGCTCGCACCTTTCCCCAGGTCGGAACGCACTTCGGCATTCAGAGTGAAATCAGACATTGTGAATCTCCAGGATAAGGAATCGGCAGACCGGGACTTGCGACCAGTTCCACGGCCCTACCGACTAAAAAGCCCCGGCGGGTCTTTTCGACCTTCCGGGGCGCTTCCAGAGCGGCTGTTCCTTAACGGAACATCGCGCTGATGGATTCTTCGTTACTGATCCGGCGTACCGCCTCGGCCACCACCGGCGCGATGTCCAGTTGGCGGATACGGCTGCAGGCCTGAGCCGCGGCGGACAGCGGAATGGTGTTGGTCACCACCAGCTCGTCCAGCACGGAGTTGTCGATGTTCTCGATGGCCCGACCCGACAGCACCGGGTGGGTGCAGTAGGCCAGGACCTTGGCGGCGCCGTGTTCCTTCAGGGCCTTGGCCGCGTGGCACAGGGTGCCGGCGGTATCGACCATGTCGTCGACCAGCACGCAGGTGCGGTCCTGGATGTCACCGATGATGTGCATCACTTCCGACTGGTTGGCCTTGGGACGACGCTTGTCGATGATCGCCAGGTCCACACCCAGACTCTTGGCCACGGCACGCGCACGCACCACGCCGCCGATGTCCGGGGAGACGATCATCAGATTTTCGAAACGCTGGTCTTCGATGTCATCCACCAGGGCGGGGGAGCCGTAGATGTTGTCCACGGGAATATCGAAGAAGCCCTGGATCTGGTCGGCATGCAGATCGACGGTGAGCACGCGATTGATGCCCACCACGGTCAGCATGTCGGCCACGACCTTGGCGGTGATGGCGACGCGTGCGGAACGCGGACGGCGATCCTGGCGGGCATAACCGAAATAGGGGATGACTGCGGTGATACGAGTGGCCGAGGAGCGGCGGAAGGCATCGGCCATCACCACCAGTTCCATCAGGTTGTCGTTGGTCGGCTCGCAGGTGGGCTGGATGATGAAGACATCCTTGCCCCGCACGTTCTCGTTGATTTCGACGCTGATCTCGCCATCGGAGAATTTTCCGACGGAGACGTCACCGAGAGGGATATGCAGCTGGCGCACGATGCGCCGTGCCAGATCGGGGTTGGCGTTCCCCGTGAAGACCATCATCTTGGACACGCTGCAGTTCCTGCGGCTTGAGGTGGGTCTTGGAAGGAAAATGGCAGGGGCGGCTGGATTCGAACCAACGCATGGCAGGATCAAAACCTGCTGCCTTACCGCTTGGCGACGCCCCTGTATCTTGCAGAGTACTAGCTGTACTCATTCTCTGGTCAGGCTTGCCAGCGCCCGGTGCAACATGGAAGTGTTGCTACCTTTGGCCACGAAGCCTGGAAGTGATGCTGGTAGCTGGCTAGCTACTGTATCAGCTTCGGTCTTATTTGGAAAGCTTCCAAATATGCAACCTCCAGTGCCGGTTAATCTAGCTGAAACAAATTTGTTTAGCAAGATCAAAGCGTTACGAATTTCTGGGTAACGCCTTTCGACCGTACTCTGGCAGTCGTTTCGACCTGACCACTTGAGAACGGCGCAAACTTTAATGGCGGGAGTGTCCCGTGTCAACAGCGGATCTGAAAAAATTTCTGCTGTACTTACAGAGACTTGCGGCACGGCCACGAGATACCAGGGTTCCGGGGGGGTGACCGGGGTGAGCTTTTCCCCCACGCCCTCGGCGAAGGCGGCCTGGCCGCGGACGAATACCGGCACATCGGCGCCCAGGCGCAGCCCCAGCACCGCCAGGTCGTCGAGGCTGGCGCCCAGGCCCCAGAGATGATTCAGGCCAAGCAGGGTGGTGGCGGCATCCGAACTGCCGCCACCGATACCGCCGCCCATGGGCAGGCGTTTGGTCAGCCAGAGGTCGGCGCCTTTGGTCGTGGCGCTTTCCTGCTGCAGCAGCCGGGCGGCGCGCAGGATGAGATTCTGCGCGGGGGCGACGCCCGGCAGACCGTCGTGCAGTTGCAATTCGCCGTCATCCCGTCCGGCAAAGCCCAGGTCGTCGCCCCAGTCGAGAAACTGGAACAGCGTCTGCAGCTCGTGATAACCGTCCGCGCGGCGGCCGAGGATGTGCAGGAACAGATTGAGCTTGGCCGGTGCCGGCAGGGTGAAGGCAGGCGCTGCGGTCATTTGCCCAGCTCGCGCGGCTGCCAGGTCTTCACCACCAGGATGACTTCCAGGTCCTTGCCGGTGAGCTTGAGGCGCTCGGGCAGGGTGTAGCCGTTCTGCTCGGTGTAGCGGGTGTATTCGACGGTCCAGCCGTCCTGTACCAGACGCGCCAGCTGGCTGTCGGCGTCCAGGGTCAGCTGGCTGCGACTGTCCGGCGCCGGCAGGCCGCGCACCCACCAGAGCAGGTGCGAGACCGGCAGGCGCCAGCCGAGTTGCTGTTCCAGCAGGGCTTCGGGGGAATCGGCCTGATAGCTGCCCTGGCCGGAGACATCGAGGGTGACGGCGCCCGGACGGCCGGTGAGTCGGGTGGCGCCGCGGCCCAGGGGGCCGGCCAGGCGGATGTCGTAATAGTCCTGGCGCTGCAGCCAGAACAGGGTGCCACTGCCGGAATCGCGCGGGGCGCGGATGCCGACCTTGCCGTCGATCTGCCAGCCGTCGAGGGCGGCGATACGTTTTTTATGAGCCTGCCACTGGGCGGCATTGCCCTGGCCTTCCACGGCCTCCTGGCGAGAGGTGCTGGCGCAACCGGCCAGCAGGGCGAGCAGCAACAGGGTGACGAAGGTACGCACGCGGATCATCGGAGGGTTTCGCTTCCAGTCAGGCGTTTGAGGGTACTGCGCAGGATGGCGTCATCGGCGTCGGCGTCGAGGCCCACGCGCCAAACCTTGCGCGCTTCGCTGCGCTTGCCCTGGGCCCAGAGCACCTCGCCCAGGTGGGCCGCCACTTCGGCGTCGGGGAAGCGTTCGTAGGCCTGGCGCAGATAGCGTTCGGCGTCGGCCAGCTGGCCCTGGCGATAGCGGATCCAGCCCATGCTGTCGAGGATGGCCGGGTCGTCCGGGCTCAACTGGTGCGCCTTGTCGATCAGCTGGCGTGCCTCGGCCAGCCGTGGGGTGCGATCGGCCAGGGTGTAGCCGAGGGCGTTGAGCGCCATGGCGTTGTCGGGGTCGTGGGCGATGATGTAGCGCAGATCGCCTTCCAGCTGACCGAGGTCGCCGCGCTTTTCCGCCAGCATGGAGCGGACATAGAGCAGGTTGAGGTCATTGGGATACTGCTGCAGGGCCTGCTGCACGGTCTGGTCGGCGAGGGCGGTCTGGTCGGCACTGGCCAGGCCTTCGACTTCCAGCAGATAGAGCGGCACGGCGTATTCGCTCTGGCGCTTGCGCGCCTCGGCCAGGCGCTGACGGGCCTCGGCGATGCGCCCGCTGCCCAGCAGGATTTCCGCCTGGCGCTGCTGGGCGGCCAGGTAGTCGGTGCCCGGCCCGACCTGGGTGTATTCGGCCAGCGCCTGCTCGGGCTGGTCGAGTTCTTCGTAGCTGCGACCCAGGTTGAGGTGCGCGGCATCCACGTGGCTGCCGCGGTCGATCAGTTCCTTGAGATAGATCTGGGCTTCGCGCCAGGCCTGGGCCTCCAGGCAGACCAGCGCCAGGGAGAATCTCAGGTCATCGTCATCCGGGAACTGGGTGACCAGCTCGGCGAATTCGCGCTTGGCCTGGTCCAGGCGATCCAGCTCCACCAGCAGCCGGGCATGGGCCAGGCGCAGGCGGCGGTCTTCCGGGTGCTGGCGGATGCCGGCTTCGAGCAGCGGCAGGGCCTCGGCGCTGCGGTCCTGGCTCTGCAGCAGGCGGGCGCGCAGGAGCAGCGGCGCGACTTCGCGCCTGGCCGCCGGATTGCGCTCCAGCAGCTTGAGGGCCTCGTCGGCACGGCCGTCCTGCTGCAGCAGCAGCGCCTTGCCGAACAGCAGCTGGCCGTTGTGCGGATACTTGGCCAGCAGCCGGTCGAAGCTCTTGAGCAGGCCGGCGCGGGTGGCCTCGTCGGTTTCCGCCGCCGAGAGGGCGAGGAAATCGAAGTGGGTGTCGCCCTGGCCCTGGAGCACGCGCTCCATGTAGACCATGGATTCGTCATAGCGACCGGCGCGGGCCAGCATGATGGCGGCGGCGCGCTGGGCATCCAGGTTGTCGGGGGCGTTGCGCGCCCAGATCTGCGCGGTTTCCAGCGCCGGGGTATCGGCGCCCAGGTACTCGGCGATGCGGAAGGCGCGCTCGGCGACTCCCGGGTCCTGGGTCGACTTGGCCTGCTCGACATAGTTGGTCAGGGCGATATCGAATCGGTTGCGCTGCCCGGCCAGCTCGCCGACCAGCAGGTCATAGAGGGTGTCTTCGCGAAAGGAACCGGCCGGTTGCGGCGTGCTGGTCTTGGCGGTGGGCGGCGGGATGGCGGCGGCGGGCGTCGGCTGACGGCCGAGGTTCTGGCAGCCGGCGAGCAGCAGGGCGGTCGTCAGCAGCGCAAGGTATCTGGTCATAGGGTCAAGGCGGCCTTTTTACAGTCGGTCCATCATGCCACAAGAGTCGCCGTGGCCGCGTCGCGCATGCGCAGCGGCCGGCCGAGAAGTGCGGTGGTCGAGGCTGTTGACGCCTTTTGCCCGGCAAGATTCATTCGCCCAGGCTATGACGGCGATTGTCCGACGTCTCGTCGCTGCTGGTTGTCGCCACCGCCCGCGCGTAGGACAATGTTCGGCTTTCCCCAATCCGTTCGACTGCTTGCGTCCATGGCCTTTCTCGCGCTCGGCATCAATCACAAGACCGCCTCGGTTGAGGTGCGCGAACGTGTGGCCTTCACTCCGGAGCAGACGGTCGAGGCCCTGCGCCAGCTGGAGCAGGCCACCCACAGTCGCGAAGCGGCGATTCTGTCCACCTGCAATCGCAGCGAACTCTACCTGGAGCTGGAGCCCAGCCTGGCGGAAGCCGTGCTGGCCTGGCTCGCCCAGTATCACCGGGTGCCCCTGGAAGACCTGCGCGCCAGCATCTATCTGCACCAGGACGAGGCTGCGGTCCGCCACATGATGCGGGTGGCCGCGGGGCTGGATTCCATGGTGCTGGGCGAGCCGCAGATCCTCGGCCAGCTCAAGTCGGCCTATGCCGTGGCGCGCGAGGCCGGCACCGTCGGTCCGCTGCTGGGCCGGCTGTTCCAGGCCACCTTCAATACTGCCAAGGCGGTGCGTACCGACACGGCGATCGGCGAGAATCCGGTGTCGGTGGCCTTCGCCGCGGTCAGCCTGGCCAAGCAGATCTTCAGCGACCTCAGTCGCAGCCAGGCGCTGCTGATCGGCGCCGGCGAGACCATCACCCTGGTCGCCCGCCATCTGCACGAGCAGGGCGTGCGGCGCATCGTCGTCGCCAACCGCACCCTGGAGCGCGCCAGCCACCTGGCGGAAGAATTCGGCGCCCATACCGTGCTGCTGGCCGACATTCCCGACGAACTGGTCAACAGCGACATCGTCATCAGTTCCACCGCCAGCCAGTTGCCCATCCTCGGCAAGGGCGCGGTGGAACGCGCACTCAAGCAGCGTCGCCACAAGCCCATCTTCATGGTCGACATCGCCGTGCCGCGCGACATCGAGCCGGAGGTGAGCGAGCTGGAAGATGTCTACCTCTATACGGTGGACGACCTGCACGAGGTGGTGGCGGAAAATCTCAAGAGTCGCCAGGGCGCCGCCCAGGCGGCCGAGAAGCTGGTGCTGGCCGGGGTCGAGGACTTCATGCAGCGGCTGCGCGAGCGCGCCGCGGTGGACGTGGTCCGCGCCTATCGCCAGCAGGGCGAGCAGATCCGCGACGACGAACTGGCGCGCGCCCAGCGCCAGCTGGCCAATGGCGTCGATCCCCAGGAAGCCCTGGCGGCCCTGGCACGCAGCCTCACCAACAAGCTGATGCACGCCCCGAGCGTGCAGCTCAAGAAACTATCCGCCGAGGGGCGCGTCGATGCGCTGACCTTGGCTCAGGAACTCTTCGCCCTCGACGAGGGTTTGGACAAGACATGAAGACCTCTCTGTTGCACAAGCTCGACGGTCTGCAGGACCGTTTCGAGGAGCTGACCGCGCTGTTGGGCGACGCCGAAGTCATCAGCGACCAGACCCAGTTCCGCGCCTATTCCAAGGAATACGCCGAACTCGAGCCGGTCAACCAGGCGTTCACCGAATACCGCAAGGTGCAGGCCGACCTGGAGGGCGCCCAGGCGCTGCTCAAGGACAGCGATCCGGATCTGCGCGAGATGGCCGAGGAAGAGGTGACCAGCGCCAAGGCGCGGCTACAGGAACTGGAAGACGAACTGCAGCGCATGATGCTGCCGCGGGATCCCAATGATGGCCGCAACGTCTTCCTGGAAATCCGCGCCGGTACCGGCGGCGACGAGGCGGCGATCTTTGCCGGTGATCTGTTCCGCATGTATTCGCGCTATGCCGAGCGCCAGGGCTGGCGCCTCGAGGTGCTCTCGGAGAACGAGGGCGAGCACGGTGGCTTCAAGGAGGTGATCGCCCGGGTCGAAGGCGACAGCGTCTACGCCAAGCTCAAGTTCGAGTCCGGTGCGCATCGGGTGCAGCGGGTCCCGGAGACCGAATCCCAAGGCCGCATCCACACCTCGGCCTGCACCGTGGCGGTGCTGCCGGAGCCGGACGAACAGCAGGCCATCGAGATCAATCCGGCCGATCTGCGCGTTGACACCTATCGCTCCTCCGGCGCGGGCGGTCAGCACGTCAACAAGACCGACTCCGCGGTGCGCATCACCCACCTGCCCACCGGCATCGTGGTGGAGTGCCAGGAAGAGCGCTCCCAGCACAAGAACCGCGCCAAGGCCATGGCCTGGCTGTCGGCCAAGCTCAATGACCAGCAGGACGCGGCGGCGCACAAGGAAATGTCCGACACCCGCCGGCTGCTGGTGGGGTCGGGCGACCGCTCCGAGCGCATCCGCACCTACAACTTTCCCCAGGGCCGGGTGACCGATCACCGCATCAACCTGACCCTCTATTCGCTGGGCGAGGTGGTCAACGGCGACGTCCAGCAGATCATCGATCCGCTGCTGCAGGAATACCAGGCCGACCAGCTGGCGGCGCTGGGAGACTGAGCCATGGCCACCATCGGCGCCCTGTTGCGCGAAAGCCAGCTGCCGGATTCATCCAGCGCCCGGCTGGACGTGGAATTGCTGCTGGCCGCTGCCCTGGACAAGCCGCGCAGCTACCTGCGCACCTGGCCGGAAAAGCTGGTGCCGCGCGAGGCCCTGGCGCGTTTCCAGGCCGATCTCGAACGGCGCCGGCAGGGTGAGCCGGTGGCCTATATCCTCGGCCAGCAGGGCTTCTGGTCGCTCGATCTGGAGGTGAGTCCGGATACCCTGATCCCCCGCCCTGATACCGAGGTGCTGGTGGAAACCGCCCTGGCGCTGCCCCTGGGCGACGAGGCACGGGTACTGGACCTGGGCACCGGCAGCGGCGCCATCGCCCTGGCCCTGGCCCATGAACGACCGCGCTGGCAGGTCAGTGGCGTGGATCGCATCGCGGCGGCGGTGGAACTGGCGCAACGCAATGCCCAGCGCCTGCGCCTGGGCAATGCGGTCTTTCAGCAGAGTCACTGGTTCGGCGCCCTCGCCGGACAGCGCTTCGACCTGATCGTCAGCAATCCCCCCTATATCGCCGGCAGTGATCGCCATCTGGACGAGGGCGACGTGCGTTTCGAGCCGCGCAGCGCCCTGGTGGCTGGCGTCGATGGCCTGGACGATATCCGCGAACTGGTCGCGGCGGCGCCCGCGCACCTGCAGCCGGATGGCTGGCTGTGGCTGGAGCACGGCTTCGACCAGGCCGCCGCGGTGCGCGATCTGCTGGTTCGCCAGGGCTTCATCGAGGTCGAGAGTCGCCAGGACCTGGGTGGTCACGAACGCATCAGCGGAGGGCGTCGGCCATGCTGAGCGACGGCGAACTGCTGCGCTACAGCCGGCAGATCCTGCTGGCCCAGGTGGATATCGCCGGACAATTGCGGCTGAAAGACGCCAGGGTGCTCATCGTCGGTCTTGGCGGTCTGGGTTCGCCGGTGGCGCTCTATCTGGCCGCCGCCGGCGTCGGCGAATTGCACCTGGCCGACTTCGACCAGGTCGACCTGAGCAATCTGCAGCGCCAGGTGCTGCACGATGAAAGCCGTATCGGCCAGGGCAAGGTGGATTCCGCCCTGCAACGGCTGGCTGCGCTCAATCCCGAGGTGCGCCTGGTGCCACTGCGCGAAGCGCTGGACGCCGACAGTCTGGCGGCGCGCATCGCCCTGGTGGATCTGGTGCTGGACTGCTCGGACAACTTCACCACCCGGGCGGCGGTGAATGCCGCCTGCGTGGCTCAGGGACGCCCGCTGGTGAGCGGCGCCGCCATTCGCCTGGAAGGCCAGCTCAGCGTCTTTGATCCGCGTCGCGCCGACAGCCCCTGCTATCACTGTCTCTATGGCGAGGGCAGCGAAGCCGAGCTCAGTTGCAGCGAAGCCGGGGTGCTGGGTCCGGTGGTGGGTCTGGTGGGCAGTCTGCAGGCGCTGGAAGCGCTCAAGCTGCTGGCCGGCTTCGGCGAGCCCCTGGTGGGGCGGCTGCTGCTGGTGGATGCGGCGGGCAGTCGCTTCCGCGAATTGCGGGTCAAGCGCGATCCGGGTTGCCCGGTGTGCGGCGCCCGCCATGGCTGACGAGGCGCCGGTCGGGGTCTTCGACTCGGGCGTTGGCGGCCTGTCGGTGCTGGCGGAGATCCGCCGCCTGCTGCCAGCGGAAACCCTGCATTACGTCGCCGACTGCGGGCATATTCCCTATGGCGAAAAGACCCCTGCCTTCATCCGCGAGCGCTGCCAGCTGATCGCGGCGCGGCTGCACGCGCAGGGCGCCAAGGCCCTGGTGGTGGCCTGCAACACCGCCACCGTGGCGGCGGTGGCCGATCTGCGCGAACGCTATCCCCGGTGGCCCATCGTCGGCATGGAACCCGCGGTCAAGCCCGCCGCGGCGGCGACCCGCAATGGCCGGGTCGGGGTGCTGGCAACCACCGGTACTCTGCAGAGTGCCAAGTTCGCCGCCTTGCTGGACCGCTTCGCCCTAGGCGTCCAGGTGCTGACCCAGCCCTGCCCGGGCCTGGTGGAACAGGTCGAGCGCGGCGACCTGCACGGCCCCGAGACCCGCCGCTTGCTGCAGGGCTTTCTCGCACCCCTGCTGGCGGCGCAGTGCGACACCCTGATCCTGGGCTGCACCCACTATCCCTTCCTGCGCCCCTTGCTGGCCGAACTGGTGCCGTCGCAGGTCATCCTGGTGGACACCGGCGCCGCCGTGGCGCGGCGCCTGCAGAGTCTGCTGGCGCGGGACGAGCGCCTGGCGGAAGGGCCGACCGGCCCTACGCGATTCTGGACCTCGGGCGATCCCGCCGAGCTTCGCGCCGTGTTGCCGCAACTCTGGCCGGCAGGGGCCGAGGTAAAGGCGTTCGTCTGACTTTTCCCTCGGGGTTTTGCTCGCCAAATACCGGTCCAGCGACTAGCATCCGACCTTGTAGGTAAAATATCCAGGGCTGTGAACACCTTCACGTCTTGATGGTCAATGCTGGCAGTTCGTAAAAACTAGAAACATCCATAAGGGCACTCACATGAACAAATTGCTTTCCCTTGCAATGGCCGCCGCGCTTTCGCTGGGTGGCGTGGCCTCGGCACAGGCTGTGGAAATCACCGGGGCAGTCGGGGCCACCAGCCAGAGCGGCATGACCTACCGCATCGGTGCTGGCTGGAATTGGGACAAGAGCTGGTGGCAGAGTTCGACTGGCCGCCTGACCGGCTACTGGGATGCGGGCTACACCTATTGGGAAGGCGACAACGGCCGGTCTTCCGACCAGCATTCGCTGTCCTTCGCTCCGGTGTTCGTCTACGAATTCGGCCAGGGCCAGGTGAAGCCCTTCGTCGAAGCCGGTATCGGCGTCGCCGTCTTTTCCAGCACCAGGGTTGGCGAGCAGGACCTGGGCTCGGCCTTCAACTTCGAAGACCGCATCGGCCTGGGCCTGAAGATCGGCGACACCCAGCGCGTGGGCATCCGGGCGACCCACTATTCCAACGCCGGCATCAAGCAGCCCAACGATGGCATTGAGTCCTACGCCCTGTTCTACAGCCACACGCTTTGAGCAGGCGCTGATCGCGCAGGAAAAAGCCGGACCTAGTCCGGCTTTTTTGTGTCCTTCTTGCGCGCCATGCCGCGGTAGGTCGCCCGCGCGCGCGGGGGCCGTTCGCCCCGGGCCCCCCGGGGCGGGAGGTTGTGGTCCCCCGGGGGGGGGCTGTGTCTTATTCACAA
>NZ_JASCON010000006.1:0-103256 GCF_029959585.1 Pseudomonas sp. PS02302 | reverse complement strand
TCTGGCAGAGCGGCATCAGCCAGGTCATCTGGATCGTCTGCATCCTGATGGTGGCCCTGCCCTTCTACCGTGCCTGGCGCAAGCGGCGCGCGCCCAAGCCCGCGACCGTCTGAAGTCGGTGACACCAGCGCCCGCGGCCGGAGTCCTTCCGCCCGCGGGCGCTTTCGTTCTGAGCGGCTAACAAAGCGTAGCGAGCGGCTGTCAGGCGGGTGCGCGCGGCGCGCAGGAACCGCACCGGGCTGGCGCTCGAGTGTACGAGCGGTACATGAGGATTCCGAGCACTGCACGCGCCCGCCTGGCGGACGCGCAGTAGGGTTGTCAGCTGCTCTAGGAGGACTTGAAGCTCTTCTTCGGATAGATGTCGTAGCGGCTGGACTTGCCCTCCAGCACATAGCCCGGCTTCACGCCCTCGATGGCCGGCGCCTTGCGCGGACGCTTGACCACCACCCGGTGACTCGCGCGGGCCAGGGCCGCGGCCAGCAGCGCCGGGGCGTCCAGGTCGTCGCCCACCAGCGGCCGGAACAGGCGCATCTCCTTCTTCACCAGGGCGCTCTTGTCGCGATGCGGGAACATGGGATCCAGATAGATCACCTCGGGCGCCTCGCCTTCCCCGCCTTGCAGGTAGGCGGTGGAATCGGCCGGCACCAGGGTCATCAGGGCGGCGATGCCGGCCGCTTCATGATCCCGCGCGGCGCGGGCGAGGCCGTCTTCGAGCAGGGCGGCGATCAGCGGCTGGCGCTCGACCAGCGTCACCATGCAGCCCAGGGTCGCCAGCACGAAGGCGTCGCGGCCCAGACCCGCGGTGGCGTCGAGCACGCGCGGGCGCACGCCGGGTCCGACCCCGACCGCCTTGGCGATCATCTGGCCGGCGCCACCGCCGAACTTGCGTCTGTGCGCCGCCGCGCCCTCGACGAAGTCCACCCGTACCGGACCCGGTGCATCCGGGCCGCGCTGCACCAGCTGCAGGCCCTGAGCACCGACCTGCAGGGCGAACTCCTCGGTCGTGGCGGTGCCCAGGGGCAGGTCAAGGCGCGCGGCCCAGGCAGCAGCAGCCTCGGTGAAGGCAGGTTCCAGGGCTTCGACGATAAGCGCGGGGCGGGCGGTGGACATGGGGGACTCGCTGGCGAAAGGACCGGCCATTCTACCGGCAGACGCGAAAGCCACCCATGTCGACATGGAAATGATCGCGGTGCGCCGCGTTGTAGTCCGGTCCCAGGGTGGTATTGAAGGACCGGCAGGCCCCATCGCGTACCAGGCGCAGGAAGCGCCGGGCCTGGGGATCGCCGTTCCAGTCCCGCGCCACGCTGATGCGGCGGCCATCGGCCAGGCGCAGTCCGGCGATGTCCAGGGCGTTGGCGGTGGCGTGCTGACTGCGCCGGCCGCTGGCGCGGCCATAGATGTTGCGGCAGGCAAAGCTGCCGTAGTGCTCCACTTCGGCCACCCGCTGGCCATAGACGGCTTCGGCCGCCGGCTGCAGGGCCTGCCGCTCGAACAGCGCGAAGCTCACCGCCAGGGGACAGCTGGCGAGGAAGCTGCCGCTGAGCCTTACCCCTTCGCCGCGCTGGATGCGCACCGTCCGCTCCAGCGGGCAGTCGGCCGAACCGGCATTGCCGCGCAATTCGCGATAGTTGAGCGCCGAGGTGGCCAGGGACGCCGCGCAATAGTCGGCATCGGCCTGCAGGCGCCAGAGCTTGAGTCGGGTGACGGCATTGGTGGGTGCCTGGATGTCCAGCGGCGCCCAGGGGTTGTAGGCCGGCGGAATACGCAGCCAACCCTGGTCAAAGGCGGTGTGCAGACCGCCATAGAGCAGGATGACGAGACCGAGCAGGTGTCTGGCTTTCATGCGGTGCGCCGAAGAGGATCGTCAAGCAGAGACTTCATCTGACCGGAGCGGACCACGGGAATGCCGGCGAAAACGTCGCCAAACGTATCGCGGTGGAGGGCGCGGACTAGAGCAGGCCGAGTTGTTCGGTGTCGGCGGTGCTCAACTCGGGTAACGCCGGCAAGCCGGGCAGGCGTTCGCGCAGCTGGGCGTGGAATCTCAGGGCCAGCTCGGGCGCCTGGCGGTTGTCTGGGGTGTGCAGGAAGACATAGGGCACCTTGCCCGCCTCGATCCAGTCGGCTACCCGGGTGACCCACTTGGCCAGGTAATAGTCGTTGGCGGCCAGCTCCAGGCGGCCGATGAAGCGCACCTGGGGATGCTCGCTGAACGCCAGAGCACGCGCCGGTACCCGCGGCTTCTTGGCCTGGGCCAGGCGCACGGCCGGCTCGCTCGGATCGGCGCTGAACAGGGCAGCCGAATCCAGGCCGACGCGCTCCACGCCCAGGTCCATGAGCAGGCGGTTCAAGGCCCGCTCGGACTCGCCCTTGTCAAAAAAGGCCAGGTGCCGGACCTCCACGGCCAGGGCGCAACGCGGCGCCATGGCCGAGAGAAAGACCTGCAGTTCCTTGAGCCGATCGGGCCCGAAGCCGGCGGGCAGCTGCAGCCACAGCGGACTGGCCCGCTCGCCCAGGGGCGCCAGCAAGTCGAGAAAGGTGCGCGCGCTGGCGAGTTGCACGCGCAGATCCTCGGCATGGCTGATGTCGCGGGGAAACTTGGCGCAGAAGCGGAAGTCGGCAGGCATCAGCTCGGCCCAGCGGCGGATGGTGTCCGCCGCGGGCCAGGCATAGAAGGTGGTATTGCCTTCCACGGCATTGAACACCTGGGCGTAGCGCGGCAGGAAATCACCCGGGCGCAGGCCGTGATAGAGGCTTTCACGCCAGGCGTTGTCGTTCCAGGAGGGGCAGCCGAGAAAGTACGGCAGCATCAGGCGTAGAGATCGAGACCCACGACGCTGGAGGAGCCGTCCGGCTCGGCGCCGAGGGCGGCGGTGCTGCCGTAGCTGGCCAGCGCCTGTTGCGCACGCGCGGTGAGCTGACTGGCAAAGCGCCCTTCCCGCTCGCTGAGCACCAGGCCATTGCCACCGCCGTTGCCGGTATCGGTCGCCGCGGCCGCCTCGACGCGGCGCACGGGCGCGACGTCGGGCCGGGGATTACCCGTGGCCTCGCGGGCGATGGCGTTCTGACGGGCGTCCTCGTCCTTCGCCACCTCGCGTACGGGCGTGACCGCGCGCGAGGAACGATTCAGGGGATAAGCAGAGGAGGAATAGCCGCTGTCAATGCGCATGGCAGGTCCCGAACGGATGGCACTACTGTAAGTAGGGTCGAAAGCTATGACAATCAAGGGCCGGACGCCCGTCGCGACCGGCGGACGAGCGGCATATACGGCTTGGACGTCAGACTATTACGCCGGGTTTCCTGACGTCAGACCGACTGCTTGGGAGTGGCGACCCGATCACGCAGATAGACGGGTTGCGCCGCTTCGGATTCGGCCGACACGGCTTCGCCGCGCTGCCAGGCCGTGGCCGCCAGCACCGCCAGATCCTGCGCATGGGGCAACAGGCTGGCATCCCGCTCGGTCAGGCGCACGGCCATGCGATCGCCGTAACCCCAGCCGGTGCCGGCACCGAACCAGTCTCCGGTGGCGGCAGCCGGCAGGCCAACGGCCTCGGGCGCCAGCACGGCTTCCGCCCCGGCCAGCACCATGGCCGCTTCGTCGAGGCGATAGCAGCCCCAGTAGACCTCGTCCATGCGCGCGTCGATGGCGGCGGCCACCTGGGTCACGCCGCGCTCGCGCCAGGCGCGCTGGGCGATGATCGCCAGATTGGACACCGGCAGCACTGGCCGGTCCAGGCCGAAGGCCAGGCCCTGCACCACGCCGATGGCGATCCGCACGCCGGTGAAGGCGCCGGGACCGCGACCGAAGGCGATGGCGTCCACCTGCACCAGACTCAGACCGGTTTCGGCCAACAGCTCCTGCACCATGGGCAGTACCCGCTGGGCATGCAGACGTGGCGCGATCTCGTAGCGATGGATGATCTCGTCGCCCAGATGCAAGGCGACCGAACAGGCTTCGGTGGCGGTGTCGAGGGCGAGCAGGATGGACATGGGGGCGAATCCGCGACGAGGAAAAGGGCTGCGCATTCTAGAGGAAGACGGGACGCGAGGGGACCCGCCCATCGGTCATGACGCCAGGGCGGCGCCTTGACCGGACCGCCTGCAGGCACAGGCGGCCGTTACCGGCGTTTAGTTCAGGGCCTGCAGCACCTTGGCGGTGATGGCATCCACCGAACCCACGCCCTCGATGCGGCTGCACTTCGGCGTGCCCTGGGCGGCGCCCAGCTTCTGGTAGAAATCCACCAGCGGCTTGGTCTGGGAATGATAGAGGTCCAGACGCTTGCGAATGGTGGCTTCGCGGTCGTCTTCGCGCTGTACCAGCGGCTCGCCGGTCAGGTCGTCGGTGTCGGCGACCTTCGGCGGATTGTGCTCGACGTGATAGACGCGACCCGAACCCGGGTGCACGCGGCGACCGGACAGGCGCTGGACGATTTCCTCGTCATCGACGGCGATTTCCAGCACGTGGTCGATCTTGACGCCCGCGGCTTCGAGGGCCTCGGCCTGGGGAATGGTGCGCGGGAAGCCGTCGAACAGGAATCCCTTGGCGCAATCGGCGTCGAGGATGCGTTCGCTGATCAGGGCGATGATGATCTCGTCGGAGACCAGGCCGCCGTTGTCCATGATGTCCTTGACCTGCAGGCCCAGGGGCGTGCCGGCCTTGACCGCGGCACGCAGCATGTCGCCGGTGGAAACCTGCGGAATGCCGAATTTCTCAGTGATGAACCGGGCCTGAGTACCTTTGCCGGCACCGGGCGCTCCCAGCAGGATTACGCGCATCTGTTGCTCCTTAGAATGGTCTCGGACTGGCAGCCCGCATAGGGCGCTGTCGCGATGATTGTTGTCGACGACACGAGACGGCCAAAGGGACCAACCATACACAGCGCCCCCTGGCCGCACAAGTTACCAAGCGTCGCAGGTGCCGGGGCCGTCCAGACGACGCCGAACCCCGGCAAAAGCGACAGTCTGTTCAACCGGTATTGCGCAGTCCGGCGGCGATCCCGGCCACGCTTACCAGCAGGGCCTGATCGAGTGCGGCCGGCTGGCTTTCGCCCGCCGCTCGCGCCCGGGCCAGCAACTCGATCTGCAAGAGATGCAGCGGATCGAGATAGGTGTTGCGCACGGCAATGAACACCAGGGTTTCCGGATGGTGCTCGAGCAATTCGGCCTGCCCGGTCAGGCGCAGGACCGCCACCCCGGCCTGGCGCAGCCGCTCGCGCAACTGGCTGCCGAGCACCTGCAGATCGGCTTCCACCAGGCGTTGGTCATAGAGCCGCGCCAGTTCGGCCTCGGCCTTGGCCAGCACCATTTCCAGCATGTCGATACGCGTCTGGAAGAACGGCCAGCGCTCGCGCATCTCGCGCAAAAGCGGCGATTCACCCCGGCGCTCGGCTTCTTCCAGCGCCCTTTCCCAGCCGAGCCAGGCCGGCAGCATCAGCCGGGTCTGGGTCCAGGCAAAGATCCAGGGAATGGCCCTGAGGCTTTCCACGCCGCCTTCGCGGCGCTTGGCCGGACGACTGCCCAGGGGCAACCGGCCCAGCTCCTGCTCGGGCGTGGCCTGCCGGAAATAGCTGACGAAATGCGGATCCTCGCGCACCACCCCGCGATAGGCCTGCAGACTGTCGCGGGCGAGGCGATCCATCTGCTCGCGCCAGGCTGGTTCGGGTGCCGGTGGCGGCAACAGGGTGGCCTCCAGCACCGCGCCCAGGTACAGCGCCAGATTCTGCTCGGCGATGGCCGGCTGACCGAACTTGAAGCGGATCATCTCGCCCTGTTCGGTGGTGCGGAAGCGCCCGGCCACCGAGCCCGGCGGTTGCGAGAGGATGGCCGCGTGAGCCGGGCCACCGCCCCGCCCCACGGTGCCGCCACGGCCATGGAACAGCAGCAGTTCGACGCCACGGCTGGCGCAGATGTCCACCAGGGCTTCCTGGGCACGGTACTGAGCCCAGGCCGCCGCCAGGGTGCCGGCGTCCTTGGCCGAGTCGGAATAGCCGATCATGACCTCCTGGGGACCGGCCAGACGCGCACGATAGTCGGGCAGGTCGAGCAGGCTGGCGATGGCCGTACCGGCGTGATCCAGATCGTCGAGGGTCTCGAACAGCGGCACCACGCGCATCGGCTGCCGCACCCCGCACTCGCGCAGCAGCAGCTGCACGGCCAGCACGTCGGACGCCGCGCCGGCCATGGAGATGACATAGGAACCCAGGGCGTCGGGCGGCGAGGCGGCGATGACGCGGCAGGTGGCGAGCACCTCCCGGGTATCGGCCTCCAGCTCGGCGTCCACCGGCAGCAGGGGCCGCCGACTGGCCAATTCGCCGCGGAGGAATTCCAGGCGCTGCTCCTCGCTCCAGGCGGCATAGTCGCCCAGGTCCAGGTAGCGGCAGATGTCGGCCAGGGCCGCGGCATGGCGCGCGGCGTCCTGGCGGATGTCCAGACGCACCAGATAGAGGCCGAAGGTGCGGGCCCGGCGCAGGGTATCGAGCAGGGAGCCGTCGGCGATGACCCCCAGGCCGCAGCGCTGCAGGGAGTCGTAGCACAGCTGCAGCGGCGCGATCAGCTCGGCGTTGTCGCTGAGGACATGGCGGGCGCCGGCATGGGGATCGGTGATGGCATGGGCCGCCCAGCTGCGGGTGATCTGCAGCCGTTCGCGCAGCACCTTGAGCACCTTGCGATAGGGTTCCGGGTGATCGCCGGCCTGCTCACGCAGGGCCGGACTCGCCGCCTGCATGGACAACTCGGCGGCGAGCCGGTCGACATCGCGCAGGTAGAGATCGGCGGCCATCCAGCGCGCCAGCAGGAGCACCTCGCGGGTGATGGCGGCGGTGACATTGGGATTGCCGTCGCGGTCGCCCCCCATCCAGGACGAGAAGCGCACCGGCGCCGCCGTCAGCGGCAACCGCTGGCCGGTGCGTTGCTGCAGGCCGGCATCCAGCTTGCGCAGCAGACTGGGTATCGCCTGCCAGAGCGAATTCTCGATCACCGCGAAGCCCCACTTGGCTTCATCCACCGGCGTCGGGCGCTGGCGGCGGATCTCCTCGGTGTGCCAGGCCTCGGCGATCAGCCGGCGCAACCGTGCCTCGATGGCGGCCACCTCGGTAGCGGTCAGGTCGCGATGATCGAGGGCCGCCAGTTGCGCGCTGATCTCGTCGTATTTCTGGATCAGGGTGCGCCGGGAAACCTCGGTGGGGTGGGCGGTCAGCACCAGATCGATGTCCAGCGCCGCGACCCGCTCGGCCAGCGCCTGAGCGGAATGCCCGGCCGCGCCCAGGCGCTCCAGCAATTCCGGCAGCACCTGCTGCTCGAAGGGCGGCGGCTCGTCTTCGGTGCGCCGTCTGACCCGGTGATATTCCTCGGCGATGTTGGCCAGGTTGAGAAAATGGCTGAAGGCCCGCGCCACTGGCAGCAGCTCGTCTTCGGCCAGGGTATCCAGGGTGTCGCCCAGTTGGCGGGCACCCTCCGCGGAGCCGCCACGAGCGGCCTTGGCGCCCTTGCGGATCCGCTCGATCTTGTCGAGAAAAGCCGCGCCATGCTGGTCGGCGATGGTCTGCCCCAGCAGATCGCCCAGCAACCGCACCTGCTCGCGCAGGCGAACGTCGATTTCCACCATCTCGTGCTCCTCGAAAGTACCGGTTCGGACCTCACGGCAACCGCTGCGGTCTAGCGCAGAGGACAGCACCCTGCTGTCACGGTTGCAAGCCCCGGCTGTTGCAGGGTGCCCAGCCTCGCTCAACCTGAATATCCGACCTTTGCCTAAGCCACGGGAGATGCTCATGAAGATTCGCGAACTCGCTCACCAATGGGAGCAGCAGGCCACCACCTCCAGCCCCACCCGCAGCTACCGCCTCGACCTGGAAGTCGAGACCGCGGCCCGTCTCGAGGCGCTCTGCGAACTCTATCCCCAACGCACGCCCGAAGCCCTGCTCGGCGAGTTGCTGGCGGCCGCCTTCGAAGAACTGGAAGCCAGTTTCCCCTATGTGCAGGGCGAGGAAGTGGTGGCCACCGATGAACTCGGCGATCCCCTCTATGCCGATGCCGGCACGACCCCGCGTTTCCTCGAACTGGCGCGCAAGCACCTGCATCGCCTGCAGTCCGAAACGGCCGGCTAGCGTCGACCTGCAGCTTTACCTACGCCGCTACCGCTCTGCCAAGGGCCTCCGCGCACGGCGAAATTCGATAGCCAGTGAACATTTTTGCCGGATGAGCGGTCACAGAGTCAGACCGCAGCGCTGGACGAGGGCTGGTTACCAGTACCCGTCACGGCCCCTTGGGGACGGATCGGACTTGCTTCCACGTGCGGCTTTCACCTGACCAGGCGCCCGCCCTGCCCGTGCCGGCGGCGCGCTTTTCGGATCAACAACGGAGCTTGAATCCATGAAGAGTGCCACTGCCCAAAAGTCCCTTTCCAAAGCCTGCACCCTGAAACTTGCAGCCCTTGCCCTGGGCAGCTCGCTGTTGCTGGCCGGTTGCGCCGGCAATCCGCCGACTGCGCAGATGGCCGTGACCCAGTCCGCCGTCAACGAGGCCGTGAGCGGCGGCGGCAACCAGTTCGCCCCGATCGAGACCAAGTCGGCCCAGGACAAGTGGACCCAGGCCCAGACTGCCCTCTCCAACGAGAAGTACGACGAAGCCAAGCAACTGGCCGAACAGGCCGAGTGGGATGCTCGCCTGGCCACCCGCAAGACCCAGGCCGCCAAGGCCGACGCTGCACTCAAGGATGCCCAGAACAGCATCCAGCAGATCCGTGAGGAAGGTCAGATCAACCTGCAGCTCCAGCAGAACCTGCAGAAGAAGGTCCAGCAGTAAGCGACCGCCCCTTTCCTCCCTTCACGAATTCAAAGGACGACAATCATGCGTAAACACATTCTGATCCCTGCCGTGTCGCTGCTCAGCCTGGCCCTGGCCGCCTGCTCCACGCCGCCTAACCCGAATCTGGAACAGGCCAAGTCCGACTATTCGGCGCTGGAATCCCAGCCCCAGGCCGCGCAACTGGCCGCCCTGGAAACCAAGGACGCCGGTGCCTGGCTGCAGAAGACCGAGAAGGCCTACAAGGACGGTGAAAACGAGAAGACCGTCGACCAACTGGCCTACCTGACCAACCAGCGCATCCAGACGGCCATGCAGACCATCAAGCTGCGCATGACCGAAGCCCAGATGCAGAATGTCGACGCCGAGCGCACCCAGGCTCGCCTGGACGCCCGTACCGCCCAGCTCAAGCAGCTGCAGGATGCCCTGCAGGCCAAGCAGACCGAGCGCGGCACCGTGGTGACCTTCGGCAACGTGCTGTTCGACTTCAACAAGGCCGAACTCAAGCCCCAGGGCTACGCCAATGCTCAGAAGCTGGCCGATTACCTGAAGCAGAATCCCGAGCGCAAGGTGATCGTCGAGGGTTACACCGACAGCGTCGGCAGCGACTCCTACAACCAGCAGCTGTCCGAGCGTCGCGCCCAGGCCATCCAGACCGCCCTGGTCAGCGCCGGCGTCGAGCCGAGCCGCATCCAGACCCGTGGCTATGGCAAGGCCTTCCCGGTGGCCAGCAACAGCAACGCCTCCGACCGCGCCCTGAACCGTCGCGTGGAAGTGACCATCTCCAACGACGCCAACCCCGTCGCCCCGCGCATGTAATGACTGCGTGAAGCGCAAGGACCCCGCCCAGGCGGGGTCTTTTTTTGCCTGCGGTCCGGCTAGCGGCGCTTGCCACCCAGCAGGGAGCCAAGCAGCCCCCGAACCAGCTGCCGTCCGAGCTGATTGGCCGCCTGGCGTGCCGCGCTCCTGAGTGCATTTCCCGCGAGTTGGCCTACCAGATCGCCGAGCGCACCGCCCTCCCCGGCCTTCTTTTCCGGTGCCGGCGCCTCGGCCGGTACCCGCTCGGCCTGACGCTCGCGCAGAATCTCGTAGGCCGATTCGCGATCCACGGCCCGGTCATAGCGACCCGCCTGGGGCGACTCGCGGATCAGCGTCTGGCGCTCGGCTTCGCTCAGCGGGCCGACCCGGGATTGCGGCGGGGCGATGGCCACGCGCTGGACCATCGCCGGTGTGCCCTTGTCTTCCAGGCTGCCCACCAGGGCTTCACCGATGCCCAGCTCGGTCAGCACCTGCAGGCTGTCGAACGCCGGATTGGGCCGGAAGCCGTCGGCCACCGCGCGCAGGGCCTTCTGCTCCCGGGCGGTGAAGGCGCGCAGGCCGTGCTGGATGCGCAATCCCAGCTGGGCGAGGATGGCGTCCGGCAGGTCGCTGGGCGACTGGGTGACGAAATAGACGCCGACGCCCTTGGAGCGGATCAGTCGCACCACCTGCTCCAGGCGATCGCGCAGGGCCTTGGGGGTGTCGCCAAACAGCAGATGGGCCTCGTCGAAGAACAGCGCCAGCACCGGCTTATCGGCATCGCCGCGCTCGGGCAGTTGCTCGAACAGCTCGGCCAGCAGCCAGATCAGAAAGGTGGCATAGACCTTGGGCGCCTCGTGCACCAGGCGACTGGCGTCGAGCAGATGGATGCGTCCGCGACCGTCGGCCTCCGGGCGCAGCACGTCTTCCAGTTGCAGCGCCGGCTCGCCGAAGAAGGCCTCGGCGCCCTGCTGTTCCAGGGTCGCCAGCCGCCGCAGCAGCGCCTGGGCCGAGGCGCCGGCGAACAGCGCGCGGTCTTCGCCCAGGGCCTCGGGCTGTTCGCGCAGGTGATTGAGGACGGCCTTGAGGTCCTTGAGATCGAGCAGCAGCAGGCCTTCGCGATCGGCCACCTTGAAGGCGGCGTGCAAGGCGGCCTGCTGGCTATCGGTCAACTCCAGCAGGTTGCCCAGCAGCAGCGGACCCATCTCGCTCAGGGTGGTACGCAGCGGATGACCGCGCTTGCCGTCGACGTCCCAGAGGGTGACCGGATAGGTCCGGGGCTGGTAGGGCAGGCCCTGGGCGGCGATGCGCTCGGCCAGCTTGCCCTGGGGCGTGCCAGCCGCGCCGAGACCGCAGAGATCGCCCTTGATGTCGGCGGCGAAGACGGCGACGCCGGCGTCGCTGAAGGCCTCGGCGAGGCGCTGCAGGGTTACGGTCTTGCCGGTGCCGGTGGCGCCGGCGATCAGACCGTGCCGATTGGCCAGCTTGAGCGGATGACCGAGCGGTTGGCCAGTGTTCGGGGCGGCAGAAACGGCAGTACCAAGGATCAGCAGGGGCGTCGAGGACATGGCGCAGCTCCGTAGCGGTTATGCGCCCAGCTTAACCCGGGACTCCGCGCTCAGGTACGGTTGCGGATCCGCTCGACGATAGCGGTGGTGGAGCTGTTTTCCACCAGGCCGAGGATGCGCACCTCGCCACCATAGGCCTGCACGATCTGGGCGCCGACCACCTCTTCGACGCTCTTGTAGTCGCCACCCTTGACCAGCACATCCGGACGCACCTGCTCCAGCAGGCGCTCCGGGGTGTTCTCGCTGAAGGGGATGACCCAGTCCACCGCGCCGAGGCCGGCCAGCACCGCCATGCGCCGGTCGACGCTGTTGATCGGTCGGCCCGGCCCCTTGAGGCGGGTCACGGAGGCGTCGTCGTTGACCGCCACGATCAGGCGATCGCCCTGGGCCCGCGCCTGTTCCAGATAGGTCACGTGACCGGCGTGGAGGATGTCGAAGCAGCCGTTGGTGAAGACGATCTTCTCGCCGTGGGCGCGGGCGTCCTCGATGGCCAGCTGCAGCTGTTCCAGGCTCAGGACGCCGCGCTCGGAGCCTTCCGAACGCTGCACCGCGCGCCGCAGCTCTGGAGCGCTGATGGCGGCGGTACCCAGCTTGCCGACGACGATGCCGGCAGCCAGGTTGGCCAGCCCCACGGCCTGGGGCAGGTCTTCACCGGCGGCCAGGGCAGCGGCCAGGGTGGAGATCACGGTGTCGCCCGCGCCGGTGACATCGAACACCTCGCGCGCACGCGCGGGCAGATGCACGGCCGGTTGAGCGGGACGCAGCAGGGTCATGCCGTGCTCGCCACGGGTCACCAGCAGCGCCCCCAGATCCAGGCGCGCCATCAGTTCGCTGCCCTTGGCGACCAGCTCGGCGTCGTCGGCGCAGACGCCGACGATGGCTTCGAATTCGGAGAGATTCGGCGTGATCAGGCTGGCGCCGCGATAGATGGAAAAGTCCTTGCCCTTGGGATCGGCCAGCACCGGGATGTTGCGCGCCTTGGCCAGCTGGATGAGGGCCTGGTGATTCTTCAGGGCGCCCTTGCCATAGTCGGACAGCACCAGCACCTTGACCCCGGCCAGCATGGCGGCGGTGTCCGAGGCCAGTGCCTGGGCATCGGTGTCGAAGGGCTCTTCGAAGTCGACCCGGATCAGTTGCTGATGGCGACTCATGATGCGCAGCTTGACGATGGTCGGCTGCTGGGCGATGCGCTGGAAGCGCACCTGCACATGGGCGGCTCTCAGGCTGTCGGTGAGGGCATCGGCGGCTTCGTCCTGGCCGGTGACGCCGACCAGATAGGCCGGCGCGCCCAGGGCGGCGATGTTGAGGGCGACGTTGGCCGCGCCACCGGGACGATCCTCGTGCTGGTCGACGCGCACCACGGGTACCGGTGCCTCGGGCGAGATCCGCGAGGTGGTGCCGTGCCAGTAGCGGTCGAGCATCACGTCGCCGACCACCAGGACCGGCGCGAGATCGAAGCGAGGCATGGTCAGCTTCATAGGGACAGGCTCCAAAGCGCGAAAATGGCGGCGATCATAGCATAGGGGCCCAGGCGTCCCGGAAGCGCCTGCCAGCGGGAGACGCCGGGTTCAGAGCTCGTCGCGGCGGTCTATCCAGAACAGCTCGTGACGGCGTACGGCCTTGCGAAAGAACTCGTCTTCGCCGGTGCGCGGCCAGCGGCGACCGGCCAGCAGCCACTGGATGGCCCGACGCAGGCGTTTCTTCGCCGGCAGCGGCACCAGCAGGTCGTGCTGCAACCCCAGGGCCATGGCCTTGTCCAGACGCTGCTCCGGCGTCAGCAACGGACTCCAGGGCACCAGCGGCGCGGGCGTCTCAATGGCCGGCGGCAGGGCGATGCCGCCCTCGGCCGGGCCCATGGGCCAGCGGTCGTTGTCGTGCAGGTGGTTGGCGTAGAGCAGTTCGAGTTCGGGCTGCCACTGGCTCAAGGTCAGGGCTTCGCGCAGGGCCTGGGTACTGGCCACGTGATCGGCATGGGGATCGATCTGCGGATGCGGCAGCACCACCACCTCGGGACGGAAGTGCTCCAGCAGGGCCACCAGATCGGCCACCAGATTGCGCCAGGTGGGGGCGCCGTCGACATCGCCGGGCAGTTGCAGGGGATTGTGGCGCCGGGCGCTGCGCACATCGCTGTCACCGGACTCGCGGGAGCCGAAGGTGTCTTCCGGCGCCTGGCGCATGGCTGGCAATTGCAGGCAGTAGTAGCCCAGCTGCACGCAGCGCTCCGGCGGTACCCCGCCCCACAGCGGCGTGACCAGGCTGTCCCAGGTGCGCAGCCGTCCCTTGAGCCGGGCCGCGGCCTGGCGATCAAGGCCCAGGCGCTGGTAGTACCCGGCCTCGATCTCTCCCTGGGTCAGGGTGACGATGCTGGCTTGCCGCGCCTGGCTGTAGAGGCCGAAGGCCGCCAGTTCGGCGTCGTCGGCGTGGGGCGCGATGACCATAACGCTCTTGCTGCGGAGATCCGGCTGGGCGAAGACGTGCAGGCGCAGCTCGCCCTGCAGCCGGCAGAAACGCGTCCAGAGGTGCAGTTCGCCACGCCGCAGGGCCTCGGCGTAGCCACTGAGATTGATGTAGCGCCGCCCGGCCACGCCGCGCTCGAAGTCCTGGCGATCGGTGTCATCACCGGCACGCAGGCGCACCTGGGGATCCAGCAGGCGACCGAGCCAGCCCGCCCGCAGCCGACCTTCCAGAAACAGCGTCAGCTCGCCCGGCGGCAACTCCACCGCGGCCAGTCGACCGTGCTCCAGATGCAGCCCCAGCACCAGGGTGTCGGCAGGGAACTGGTAGCTGTAGTTGTCGCGCGGCGAATAGAAGAGGTGATCGGCGAACCAGGCCTCGTGGCCAAGCCAGACCAGCAGCGCCAGCAGTGGCGCGCTCCACCAGGGCCCGAGCGCCAGGCAGCCGAGCAGCACGACGGCGATGACCGCCAGGACCAGCCGCTTGTGACGGCGGTGACGTTTGAGCAGGGCTTGTTTGCGGGCGGTCATCTCAGCTCTCGAAGACGGTGACGCGGTGGCACCAGCGGTCCTTGTAGTCGCGATCGGCGCGGCCGAAGGAGTAGCGCAACGCCTTGCCGAGGGCGCGGGCATCCTGCCAGGCGGCCTGGGTGTTCAAATAGGTAAGGACGCTGCCGGGACTCAGGTCGCTAGCAGCGGGATCGACACCGCCGTTGACGTATTCGACGCTGATCCAGTCGGGCGCTTCAACCCGATAGAGCACCTGGATGGCCACCGGACGTTCGCCGAGCATGAGCAGCGAACCGGTCATGAATTCCCGCAGCAGGCCGAACACCTCGGCCAGCCGGGCCTTGCCCGGTACCTCGAAGCCCCAGCGCGCCTCGAACAGCTCGGCATAGATCCGCGCCTGCTCGGCGCTGTCCAGCTCGGCCACGGGGACCACGCGGCCACCGGCGTCTTCGAACAGGCGCTGCTCGCGACGCTGGTTGTAGCGGAATTTCTTCGACCAGGCTTCCGGCTCGCGAAGCATGGCCAGTTCTTCGCTCTGCCGGCGCAGGCCGGCGAAACGCTCGTCGCACAGGGGCGACAGATAGCGGGCGCGCTGGCGCAGGGGCGCCGCGCTATCCGGGGCGGCGGGCAGGATGATTTCGGCGTTGCCCAGGTCGAACAGGGCACGCTGGCGGCGCTTCTTGAGCACCGTGCGCGACAGCGCCAGCTCGCGTCCCCAGCAGGGCACCGCGGCCTGCAGGCCATCCGCGCCAGGCCAGCCCAGGTAGCGCACCGGAATGCCGGCCAGTCCGGCCAGCCGGTCGACCACCTCGGGGTGGCTGGCGACGCTGCCGCCATGGCGCTGCCAGGCGGCGGCGTAGTCGGCGGCGGAAATGGTCGTCCAGCCGCGCTCACGCCAGAAACGGAATCTATTCAGCATTCGATCGTCGGCGCCGGCGGCACGACCTCCTCGAATTGCTTGGCGTGCAGGCGCGCATAGTAGCCGTTCAGCGCCAGCAGCTCACTGTGGCTGCCGCGCTCGACGATGCGACCATGGTCCATCACCAGGATCAGGTCGGCCTTCTCGATGGTGGAGAGGCGGTGGGCGATCACCAGGGTGGTCCGGCCCTGCATGACCCGGTCCAGCGCCGCCTGGATGTGGCGTTCGGATTCGGTGTCCAGCGCCGAGGTGGCCTCGTCGAGGATCAGCAGCGGTGCGTTCTTCAGCAGCGCCCGGGCGATCGCCAGGCGCTGGCGTTGACCGCCGGAGAGCAGCACGCCGTTCTCGCCGACCTGGGTGTCGTACTGCTGCGGCAGGCGCTGGATGAATTCGTCGGCATAGGCCGCCTCGGCCGCTGCCCTGACCTGCTCCATCGGCGCCCCGGCCAGATCGCCATAGGCGATGTTGTTGGTGACGCTGTCGTTGAACAGGGTGACGTGCTGGGTCACCAGGGCGATGTGCCGGCGCAGGTTGGTCAGCCGATAGTCCTGGATCTCCAGGCCGTCGAGGAGGATCTCGCCCTGCCCGTGCTGATAGAACCGCGGGATGAGGTTGGCCAGGGTCGACTTGCCGCTGCCCGAACGGCCCACCAGGGCCACCATCTGGCCGGGCTCGGCGACGAAGTCGATGCCTTCCAGCACCGGCTTGTCGGTGCCCGGATAGCGGAAGGTCAGGTTGCGTACTTCCAGGCGCCCCTGAACGTGCTCGCGTTCTTCACGGCCGTCGTCACGTTCGGCGGGCTCGTCGAGTTGCTCGAAGATGCTTTCCGCACCGGCCACGCCGCGCTGGATGGTGGAGCTGACCTCGGAGAGCTGGCGGATCGGCTTGGGCAGCAGGCCGGCCATGGTGATGTAGGCCACCAGGTCACCGGCGGAGGCTTCGCCACGCAGCCAGAGCACCAGGAACATCAGCACCGCCATGGCGGAATAGATGACCAGCTGCAGCATCGGCGTATAGACCGCGCCGGTCTTGGTCATGGTCAGCTGCTTGTCGGTGTTGGCCAGGCTGGAGTCGAGGAAGCGCCGTTGCTCATAGGGCTCGCCGCCGAAGCTGCGCACCACCCGATAGCCCTGAATGGCCTCGGAGGTGATGTGGGTGACGTCGCCCATGGCCGACTGGATCTTGCTGCTCTGCTTGCGGAACTTGCGACTGGCGCTGGTCACCATCAGGGCGATCAGCGGCAGGATGGCCACCATCACCAGGGTCAGCTTCCAGTTCATCCACAGCAGCGAGGCGAACAGGAAGACCACGGTCATGCCTTCGCGGATCACCACCTTGATCGCCTCGGTGGCGGCACCGGTCACCATGGTGACGTTGAAGGTGATGCGCGAGATCAGGTGACCCGAGTTGTTGGCGTCGAAGTAGCGATTGGGCAGGCGCAGCATGTGGTTGAACAGCGCCACCCGCAGGTCGTGCACCAGGCCGAGGGAGACCCGCGCCAGGAAGTAGTTGCCGAGAAAGGAACCGACCCCCTGCCAGGCGGCGATCAGGATGATCATCAGCGGCACCGCCTGCACCAGGTGCAGGCCACCGACGATGGGCCAGCCCGGGAACATGGAGGCGTTGGGGTTGTTCAGGCCATCGACGAAATACTTGAGGATGCCCGCCAGCATCGGCTGGGTGGAGGCGAAGATCAGAAAGCCGACGATACTCAGGGCGAACATGCCGATGTAGGGCCGCACGTAGCCGAGCAGGCGGAAATAGATCTTCAGACTGGAGGTCTGCGCAGGGGAGTCTTGGCTCATGGTCTCGTCGTGACGCAAAAGCGCCATGTTAACACGCACCCGCCGCCGGCCCAGCGGCGGGATTTTCCGCTAGGCTCTGCACGAAAAGTCGTTGAGCGAAGGTCAGGCGAGGCGAAAAAGGCTGAAGAAGCGGAGTTTACGAGCGGTAAATGAGCATTCCGAATGCCTTTTTCAACGAAGCATCACCGAGCGCAGACACTTTTCGTACAGAGCCCAGGCTTGCCCTACCCCGACCCGGAACACCTATCATGTCGCCGCTGATCGCCACCTTCGCCGAACTCAAGGATTACTGGCGCCTGGAGGTGCTGGACGCACCCGGCAAGCCCTTGCGACTCAAGCGTCTGCTCCGGCGCGTCACCGCGGGAGAGAGTCCGAGCTTTCTATTCTGGTATCGCCTGGCGCAATTCCTCTATTGCCGACCGCGCGGCCTGCTCAACTACCGCAAGCTGGCCGAGCGGATCAATCGCCGGCTGATCCGTCGCCACAATATCGAGATCCTGCTGGGCGCCCGTATCGGCCCCGGGCTGCGCCTGCCCCATCGCATGGGCATCTGCGTGTCCAATCTGGCGGTGATCGGCCGCAACGTGATGATCCGCCAGCACACCACCATCGGCATCAAGAGCGATGATCCGGCGCAACTGGTCGGCATCTTCATCGGCGACAACGTCAGCCTCGGCGCCCACGTCTGCATCGTCGGCGACCACCTGACCATCGGCGACAACGTGGTGGTCGGCGCCGGCGCCCTGGTGATGCGCGACATTCCCGCCGACAGCCTCTACTACAGTCGCCACGAGGCGGTGATCCGTCCGCTGCCGGGCGCTACGCCCGGGGATGCCGCCCGCTGAGGACGGTCCGCAGCATCTGCGGCAGCACGCCGTACAGATACGGCCGATTGCCCAGCAGCTGCCGCACCAGGTAGCGCAGCACCTTGCCGCGCGAGGCGCCCTTGTAGTGCAGGCGCAGCAGCAGGGCGACATAGAACTTCTCGATGTCGCGAAAGCGCCGCTGGGCCGGGGTTTCCGCTTCCAGTTCGGACAGCGAATGATCGAGGATGCCCGCGCACAGCAGCTCCACCGGCTCGTTCCGCGCCAGCGCCTGCACCCGCAGGAAAAAGGACACGTCCACGCCATAGAGGGCGAAGCGCTCGTCGAAGACATCGCCGTGGCGGGCGGCGATACGCGCGGCCAGGCCCTGCGTCAGGCACAGGCCCGAACTGATGGTCACGGTGGCCTGGGGATCCAGGGGTCCCTCTGCGGTCACCACCGCCTTGTACTGATGGGGATAGCGGATGGCGCCCGCCCCCTGCACCAGGGGTACCAGCAATTCGGCGTCCTGGCCAAGCGCCTGCAGAAAGCGCCCGTCCACCACGCTGTCCTGGTCGAAGACCACCAGACGCTCGGCGCCCAGCCGCAGGGCCTGGTTGTAGACCCGACTCAGGGGCGGATTGCCGAGGTCTTCCTCGATCAGGACCGTCGTCCAACCCGGGGCCGCCAGCAGCGCCTGGCGCTCCGCGGCCGCCAGCGTCCGGGGGCCGTTGTTCCAGACCAGCAGGGCGCTGTCGGCCGGCAGGCTGGCCGGGGGCTGGGCCAGCAGGCTGTCGAGGGTGGCCGACTCCGCGGGACGCAAGCCATAGAGGACGACGAGAAAGAGCGTTCGCATGGAATTTCCTGGGGATCGCGGCCTAGCCGCGCACCCGCTTGCGCAGATAGTCGAGGGCCGCGCCGGCTTCGTCGGCCAGGTGCGGACGCGGCAGGTCGTTGGGCCAGATGCCTTCGGCGAAGGCCTGGCGATCGCCGCCGCCGAGACGCTCGCTCAGCGCCCGCTCCCACCAGACGTGGCGACAGGCACGGGCATAGCTGTCCTGGGGCGCCAGGCAGCCATAGAGCAGCTTGCGTCCCAGGCTCGCCCGCTGCTTGTCCAGGCCGGCCAGCTGCCACTTCACCCGCAACCGGGTCCAGACATCGGGCAGCGGCTTGGTCAGGGGTACCTCCTGCCAGTGCTGCTGCAGCGCCGGCGAATAGTCCTCGCCATAGCGCTCGAAGAAGTGCGCCAGCATGAAGTGCAGAAAGCGCTTTTCCGCGTAGTAGTGGCGTACGGGGCCACGCGCCTCGCCGATGGCCAGATCCGCCAGGCTGAACGACAGGGCGATCTGCTCCAGGGTATGGACCTCCTCGTCGTGGCCATGCCAGTCATCGATCAGGGCGATGGCCTGCTCGACCCGCGGCAGATGGACCCGCGCCAGACCGCAGACGCCGCTGTTGTAGAGCCGGGTCTCTTCCGCCGGCTCCTGGCCACGCGCGGCCAGGGCCGCCGCGAAGCGGGCGAATTCCGGGCGGGTACGGGCCTTGCGCCAGGGCCACTCCTCGATGTCCAGCAGCCCGCGTCCGCTGTCGATGCCGTCGAATAGTGAAGCCAGCGGCGCCTGGACCACGGTGTCGCTATCCAGGAACAGGGTCTTGTCGGCCCGCGGCAAGGCCCAGGCGATGGCGCAGGCCTTGCTGCGATGCAGATAGCCGTGCTGCCCCTGCCACTCCCTGAGCGTCGCGGCCTCGATGGCCACGACTTCCGCCGGCCAGCCGCGGTAGTCCTGCGGCCGATCGGTCAGGATACGGAGGGCGATGTCCTGGCCCTGCCGCCAGTACAGGGCGCTGAGCAGGCTGAACTTCAGCTCCTGCCGATAGGCCTGGGCACCGCCGTAGACGAAATACAGGAGTTGACGTGTGGGGCGCATGTAAAGCTGCCGGCAAAAATCTGATTTCTGATTCTAGCAACAAGCGACCGGATAGGTCGCAGGGGTCACTTCACAGCCTGCCACCTTCGGGTAACATGCACGCCCTGACGTTGACGGGTCCTGCATGAAGCCTCTCGAACATTCGCGCTATCTCGAACTGCGCGACGCCGCCCAGGTAGTGGAAGCCGATCACCATGGCGACAAGGTCCTGCGCCTCACCGATGGCAGCTATCTCAAGCTCTTTCGCCGCAAGCGGCTGCTGACCTCGGCGGCGCTGTTTCCCTATGCCCAGCGCTTTGCCGACAACGCCCGCCAACTGGCCGAGCGCGGCATTCCCTGTCCGCAGGTGCTGGAGGTCTATCGCGCCGCCTCGCTGCAGCGCGATCTGGTGCACTACAGCCCGCTGCCGGGTGCCACCCTGCGCCAGCTGCGCACCTCGGACGAGGCCGCGGCGCTGCGCCCCGCCCTGGGTCGCTTCATCGCCGAGCTGCACGACAGCGGCGTCTACTTCCGCTCGCTGCACCTGGGCAACGTGGTGCTGACCCCCGCCGGCGAACTGGGGCTGATCGACATCGCCGATCTGCGCTGTCATGCGCGGCGTCTGCCGCTGCGCCTGCGGGTGCGCAACTTCCATCACCTGCTGCGCTACGACGAAGACCGCGACTGGCTGTTCGAGCCCGGTCGCGAACCCTTCCTCAGGGCCTATGCCGAAGCCTGTCGCCAGCCCCTGGACTGGCGCGAACTCGACCGGCAGCTGCAGGACTAGCTCAGGACTGGACCGGCACCGCCTGTCCCAGCGCCAGCTTGCGCCGGCGCTGCACCTCGGCGCCGACGATCATCGCCGCAGGCAACAGCACCAGCGGCCACAACTCGTCCGGATTGCCGATCAGCTTGGCGCCGTCGAAATTGAGCATCAGCAGGGCCACCGCCAGATAAAGCCCCCAGGGATCACGCTGGCGCAGGGCCGCGCCCAGGCTGGCCAGCATCAGCACGCCGAAGATCAGCAGCGACACCAGGCCGGTGTAGATGCCGAAGGAGACGAAGATGTTGTGCGGGTGCTGGATGGCTTCGGTGCCATGCAGCAGGTCGTGACTCTGGTAACCCAGGCCGCAGCCCAGCCACCAGCCGCAGGACTCCCAGTCCTTGATCATGAAGTGGAACAGCTCGATGCGTCCGGAATCCGCCCGACCCCAGAAGGCGACAAACCAGGCCTCGGTATGCACCACCTGGACCACTCCGGCGATCAGGGCACTGACCAGGACGACCAGCGCCAGGGTACGCAGCGGAAAGCGTGGAAAGGCAAACAGCACGCCGAGGGCGGCCAGGAAGCCGATGCCCACCAGACCGGTGCGGGTCTGCAGGGCAAAGGAGATGCCGACGATGCTGACCACCACCGCCGCCAGCAACTCGATCCAGCGCCGCTCGCGGATCCAGGTGGGCGCGGCCAGGCCGCCCAGGCAGACCATCCAGATGCTCACATAGATGGGATTGGAGATGCGTCCCGGCAGGTGGATGACCCGCTGGCCGACGGCATAGTGGCCGGTCAGCCAGAACACCAGGCTGGAGCCCACGGCATAGGCGCAGACCACCCAGAAGGCCAGGCGTACGAGGCCGGGGCGACGAAAGAAGTCGCCATCCACCAGGCAGGCCACGGTCAGCACGAACAGCAGCACATAGAGGATGTGCTTGAAGAACTGCCCCTCCTCGGCCCGTGCCCCCGGCACGATGAACCAGGCGAGAAACACCAGCCAGAGCAGCAGCAGCGGCGAGCGCCAGTCGATCAGCCGCGGCCGCAGCACGAAGAGGATCAGCGCCGGCAGGGCGATCGCCGCATAGAAGTAGCTGTTGATCCACTTGGCCGTGGGGATGCACAGGTAGGCGGCCATGAACACCAGCACCGCCAGGGTGAAATAACGACTCTGCTGCAGGCGATCGAGCAAGGGTGTCACCACAACAGGGCTCCCAGGAGTGCGCCGACCAGGAAGGCCAGTGCCAGTTTGATGCGTTCCATCCGCCGCCGCTTCTGCTTGTCGTTGCGGTCCTTGTCGCTGACCACGTGCTGGCCGAAGCCGGTGTGCAGCACGGCATCGTTTTCCAGGATCAGCGCGTGGCGATGGGCGTCGGCATAGCGCCGGGACAGCTCCTTCTCGCCGCTCAGGTCGCCGTAGGGGGCGTGCAGCAGGTAGTCGGCGCGCCGGCGCAGACCGGGATTGAAGGAAAAGCCCTGCCATTCGGGCTTGTGCGAACCGACTTCGTAAAAGGCGATACCGGCATGCACCTGCCGCGACTTGAGATAGACGTAGGGGCTGTGGATCGCCAGGTCATGGGCATGGCTGCGCAGCCAGACCTGCAGCGCCTGGGGATCGGCCTCCAGCAGCGCCTGGGAGTCCTCGATGAAGCCCGGGCGATAGAAGGCCCAGTCATCCTCGCAGTGGAAGATCCAGCGGGTCTCGACCCGGGCATAGGCGGCGTCGACACTGCGCATCTGGCCAAGCTTGGGGTTGTTGACGATGAACTCGGTGTGCTCGCGCCAGTGGGCCGGGATGCAGTCCCGTACCGCCTCGTCACCGGAGTCCTCGGTAATGAAGACGCGGCGGATGGGCGCGCTGTTGAATGCGTCGAAGGTCGCCAGCGTCTGCCGCAGCAGGTCGAAGCGCCCGCAACTGGTGACCACCACGGAGATGTCGCTGTCGGCGGAAAACTGCACGTTCTACCCTTTCTGCCAGTTGAGTCGAAAGCCGGACCTCGGGCAGCGCATCAGCGTCCCAGCCTGCCGAGCAGGCGGTGCAGGAACCCCGGAGCGACTGCCGGTCGCAGCGCTGGGGTTATAGCCGAAACGATGCGCTCACCCAAGTGGCCGAAAGCGAAAGAGTGACGCGCCAGGGCCTCTCCAGCCCTGGCGATGGCCGCGGCGTGCGCCGGATCGCCGCGCAGCCGGGCGAGTTTCTCGCGCAACTCGTCCAGCGAGCGATAGAGCACCACGTTGACGTCATCCGCGAAACCCAGGGCGCGGTTCTCCTCTTCACCCTGATCGAAGGTGAAGAGCACGCAACCGCAGGCCATGGCCTCGAAGTTCTTGATCATGTATTCGCCCATGCCGACATCGGCGCCGACAAAGAAGCGGATGCGGTTGAGGGTCTGCAAGTATTCGTCGCCCGAGCGGGTCTTGGTGATCAGCAGCGGCTCGACCTGAGCCAGGTCTTCCAGCAGCTGCTTGCGCCCACTGTAGGCCACGCTGCCGAGGCTGCCGACGAAGCCCAGCTCGATGTCGCGTTCGAGCCCCAGGTCGCGCAGGCGGCTGTCGTCGTAGCCCTTGGGCACGAAGTGGGCGTCCACCCCCTCCTCCTGCAGCCGCCGCGCCACGCCGGCGCCGGAGACCAGCACCCGCACGTGGGGCATGGCCCGGTAGTAGCGGCTGAATTTGCCGGTGTACTTGCAGGGGATGAAATTCTGGTAGGCGTCGTGCTCCAGCTCCACCAGATTGGGCAGGCTGCGGATGAAGGCGACCTGCCTGAGCTGCTTCTTGAATCGCAGAAACAGCAGGATGCGATCGTATTGCTCGGGCTGGGGCACCGCGCGGCGGAAATAACCGCGCAGATCGGCCTGTTCCTCATCACTCAGCCAGCGCAGGTCGCAGTCGCAGTGGGCGGCGATGCTGGCATAGAAGTGGTCCAGCAGGATGCGTTGCTCCTTCTGGACCAGGAACAGGACTTTCACGGCGCCGGGGCCCTGAAGGCGGCGACCATCGGCAGGCGCCAGAAGTCACGGCGCACCGCTTCGTCGGAGAAGCGTTCGGCCAGGCGCTCGCGCATGTGCTGCACGCAGGCGCGTCTCTGGCTCGGCGCCAGGCGGCCGAGGTGCTGCAGGCCCTGAGCAAGGGCTTCGGCGTCGCCCAGGGGAAAGAGGAAGCCGACCCCCTCGACAATCTCCCGGGCGCCGCCGCAGGAAGTGGCGATCAGCGGGACGCCGGCGGCCATGGCCTCCAGCAGGACCATGCCGAAGGGCTCGTGGTCGGAACTCAGGGCAAAGACGTCGAAAGCCTTGAAATAGCGCCGGGCGCCGTCCACCTGACCAAGGAACAGCACCCGGTCGGCGATGGCCAGTTCGCGGGCCAGGTCCTTGAGGTCTTCTTCCAGGCGGCCCTTGCCGAGGATCGCCAGCAGGGCATTGGCCGGCAGATTCGGCAGGGCGGCGGCGAAGCCGCGCAGCAGGGTGGCCTGGTCCTTGTCCGGATGCAGGCGACCGACGTTGCCGACGATCCAGGCGTCCTGGGGCAGCTTGAGCCCGCCGCGGGCCTCGTCGGCCGGCAGCAGTTCGCGCTCCACCGCCTCGACATCCAGACGGTTGTAGAGGGTCTCGATGCGCTCCGCTGGCCAGTCCTTGAGGCGCTGCCGCAACTCGTCGCGCACCGCGTCGGAGACGCCCAGCAGGGTCAGGCGCTTGCTCATCAGCTTGGCGAACAGCCGCCGGCCGAGCCGGTCGTAGTCGCCAAAGGCATGGTGGACGCCGATCACCGGGAGGTTGGTGGCCAGGCAGGCGATCCAGATCGGCTTGAATCTATGGGCGATGACGAAGCGGATACCGCGCGAGCGGACGATCTCGCGCAGCGCCTGGATGGCGCCGAGCTTGAGACCGCGCACGTCCTTGGAGGAATACTCCAGGAACAGCACCTCGTCGCTGCCGCAGCCGGCGGCCACCTCGGCATCGGCCGTACCGGTGAGAAAGACCGTGGTGACGCGATAGCCGCTGCCCGCGAAGAGGCTGGCGGTCTGGCGAGCGCAGTCGAGGAAGGGACCGTCGTAGCCATGACAGAACTGCAGCACCCGCGGTTCGGCGGAACGCGTCATAGGCCGGCCCCCTCCTTGATCACCAGGACGTCTTCCATAATCAGGTACTGCAGGTCCGAGCCGAAGAACATGTTCAGGGCATCGGTGGGCGAGCAGACCATGGGTTCGCCGCGGCGGTTGAGCGAGGTATTGAGGGAGACACCGTTGCCGGTGAGCTTTTCCAGCTCGACCATGAGGTCGTACCAGCGCGGATTATGCCGGCGCTCCAGCACCTGGGCGCGGGAGGTGCCGTCTTCGTGGACCACCTCGGGCACCCGGTTCTTCCACTCGTCATTGACCTCGAAGGTAAAGGTCATGAAGGGCGAGGGATGGTCGACCTTGAGCATCTGCGGCGCCACGGTATCGAGCATGGACGGGCAGAAGGGCCGCCAGCGCTCGCGGAACTTGATCTGGGCGTTGATGCGATCGGCCACGCCCGGCACGCTGGGGCAGCCGATGATGGAGCGACCGCCCAGGGCGCGCGGACCGAACTCCAGGCGACCCTGGAACCAGGCCACCGGGTTGCCGGCCACCATGATCTCGGCGATGCGCTGGGGCATGTTGTCGATCCGCTCCCACCTGGGTGCGTTGGGATGGCGGGCGCAGGCGGCGATGACGTCCTCGTTGCTGTAGCCGGGGCCGAGATAGACGTGCTCCATCTTCTCCACCGGCACGCCACGGGCGTGGGAGACGTAGGCGGCAGCGCCGACGGCGGTGCCGGCGTCGCCCGAGGCGGGCTGGACGAACAGCTCCTTGACCTCGGGACGGGCGATGATCTTCTGGTTGAGCTTGACGTTGAGCGCGCAGCCGCCGGCAAAGGCGATCTTCCCGGTCTGGCGGATGATGTCGCCCAGGTAGTAGTCCATCATCTCCAGCGCCAGGCGTTCGAACAGTGCCTGCATGCTGGCGGCATAGTGGATGTAGGGATCGTCGGCGATGTCGCCTTCACGCTTGGGTCCCAGCCACTCGATCAGCTTGGGCGAGAAGTAGTAGCCCTTGCCCTTTTCCTTGTAGCGGCGGAAGCCGATGACGTTGGCGTAGTCGGTGTTGATGATCAGCTCGCCGTTCTCGAATTTCGCCAGGCGCGAGAAATCGTACTTGCTGGCATCGCCATAGGGCGCCATGCCCATGACCTTGAATTCGCCGTCGAGCATCTCGAAGCCGAGGAATTCGGTGAGGGCGCCATAGAGGCCACCCAGGGAGTCCGGGTCGTAGAACTCCTTGATCTTGTGGATCTTGCCGTTCTCGCCGTAGCCGAAGAAGGTGGTGGCGTACTCGCCCTTGCCGTCGATGCCGAGGATCGCGGTCTTTTCGCTGAAACCCGAGCAGTGGTAGGCACTGGAGGCATGGGCCAGGTGGTGCTCGACGGCTTCCAGCTTGACCTTCTTCAGGTCGAAGCCGAGCTGCACCAGGCACCACTCGATGCGCTTCTGGTAGCGGTGGTAGCGACGATTGCCGAACAGGATGGCGTCCAGGGCGCGATCCGGGGCGTAGGCATAGCGCTTGGCGTAGTGCCAGCGGGCTTCGCCGAAGAGACTGATGGGCGCATAGGGAATGGCCACCACGTCGACATCGGCGGGGCTGATCCCGGCCTGTTCCAGGCAGAACTTGGCCGACTCGTAGGGCATGCGATTCTTGGCATGCTTGTCGCGCACGAAGCGTTCTTCTTCCACCGCGGCGATCAGCTTGCCGTCGATATAGAGCGCGGCGGAGGGATCGTGGCTGAGGGCGCCGGACAGGCCAAGGACGGTCAGGGACACAGGTAAAGCCTCTGTACAGGGCGAAGCCAGAGGAGTTCGCCGGGGTTTCGCGAGGCCGCTGCAGGCCCGCCTCGCCTCAAAAACGGCGAATTATAGCTGTTCAGGCAGGCCACGGGTAATGGCCGCACGCCGGAGCGGGGCCTAGCGCACGGCGATTCAGCCCCGGTACAGATGGCGGGTCGGCGCTCAGGCCGGCGGCAGGCGCTCGTCGAGCAGGCGATGCAGGGCGCTGTCGGCCGGCCAGTTGCGCAGCAGTCGGGCGCGGTCGCGGGCATAGGCGGCGGCGTAGGCACGGTCGCTGGCGTGGGCCTGGAGGGCGTCGAGGTCGATCACCAGCCAGCGACCTTCATGCCAGATCAGGTTGGTGCCCTTGAAATCGCCATGGCCGAGGCGCTCGCGACGCAGGGCCTCGACCAGCGCCAGCAGGGCCTCCAGCTCGACCGCGGGTGGCGCCGACTGCACATAGGGCGCGAAGCGCTCCAGCAGATTGGGCCCGTCGACGAAGGGCGTGACCAGATAGGCGCGCCCGCGCAGGCCGAGAAAGCGGCGCTCGCGCACGGCCAGCGGCTCGGGGGTGGGAATGCCGAGGAATCGCAGCCGGTGCCCTTCGCGCCAGCTGTGCCAGGCCCGGCTCGGTCGCCAGAAGCGCGTCAGCCAATGGCCGAAGCCCTTGATGTTGTATCTCTTGAGCACCAGGCCCTGGTCCTGCCACTGCACGCGGGCCACGGTGGCGGCGCCGCCGTCCTTGAAGGTCGGCAGGCCGGCCAGGGCGGCGTCGGGATCGGCCAGCAGGCCTTCCAGGCGACTCAGCCAGGTGCGCCGCACGGCGATCAGGCCAAAGGCGCTACGGGTGACGGCGAACAGCGTGCACTCCCGGCCGCTCTTCTTCAGGTAGTCGGCCAGGCGCCAGCGGCGGATCTCGGCGGTGCGCGCCAGCAGGGCTTCCAGGCGCAGGGCGTGTTCGGCATTGACCAGCAGGTAGTGGATCAGCAGCTCTTCCAGCTGGGCATCCAGGGTGGCCGGCAGCTGGGCGAAGAACACTGCCAGATTCTCCTGCACCCGCGCCTGGGACAGCGGCTGGCCGACGGTCTCGGCCTGGATGTCCGCCGCGTCTATGACCAGAGCGGCGCCGTCCTTGACCAGCAGGTTGTCCAGGTGCAGATCGGCCTGCCAGAGCCCCTGGGCATGCAGCCGCGCCAGGGTGGCGAGGGCCGCGCCGAGCAACGCGTCCTGTGCCGGCGACAGGGGCGGTTCGGTGGCGAGCGGCTGCCAGAGCTGCTCGACGCTGGGCGCCGCCGCGATGAAGTCGAACAGCAGCCAGGCGCCCTGCCCGCTCGTCTCGCCGCTCTCCAGCAGCGCGGGGGTCGGCGCCGCGGCGGCCGCCAGCAGGCGACAACCCTCACGCTCGCGGGCGAATTGCCGACTCGCGCGCTCGCCGACCAGCAGCTTGGCCAGCACCCGCCGGCCCTGCCAGCGGGCCTCGCCGACATAGCGCTGACCGGGCAGCACCCTGAGCAGCGACAGCAGTTCCAGCTCGCCACTGGGCAGTTCGATGCGCAGTGGCAGGGTCGGCGCACGACCGGCCTTGGTCAGTTGCTCCAGGGTCATGCCTTGCGCTCCTTGTGGCGGCGACGCCCGGCCAGACGCCGACTCCAGTCGCGTACGGCAGCGCTGTCCAGCGGCTGGTCCAGATAGCTCGCCAGCAGGTGGGCGATGTCCTGCTCGCGCCATTGCGGCGCGCGGCGCAGCAGGGGTTCGAGATCGCGCAGGCGATCGCGCCGGCCGAACAGCAGCGGCCGGGTCTTTTCCAGATCGATCAGCCGCGCGGCCAGGCCTTCGCCCTGACGCTGCAGGAACAGATGCTTGGGATAGAAGCAGCCGTGCACCTGGCCGGCGGCGTGCAGCTGGCGAGCCAGTTCGCCGACGGCGACCAGCACCGCCTGGCGCTCTTCGGGGGCCAGGTGCGTCCAGACGCGTAGCCAGCTGTCGAGATCGCGCCAGTCATCCAGCGCCCGCGTCAGCAGGATGGCACGCCAGCCCTGGTCATCGCGGCGCTCGCCGTAATAGGCCAGCTCCAGCGCCGGGATGCCGCGCTCGGCGTAGCGGCGGATATTGCGACTCTCGCGGGCGAAGGTCGGCTCGCCCAGCGGGCGGGCCAAAGTGCGGGTCAGGTAGTCGCGCTGGCGCTTGAGGTAGTAGCCATGGCCGCCAACGTCCAGGCGAAACACCTGGCTGAACCCGCCGCGTCCCTGGTTGGGTTCGTCCACCGCGGTCAGCTCCAGCGCCCATAGCGCCGCGAAGCTGTCCAGGCCCTGGCCGGCCAGCACGGCCCGATCCTCGGCCGCCCACACCTCGTTCATTCCCGCCCCTTGAAATAGTCCAGCACCTCGCGGATGCGCCCCTTGTCGTTGTCGCTGAGGCGCGCGCGACCGCGGTATTGCAGATAGAACCTGAGGCGCTGGGTGCGCGACAGCTGGTACTTGGCCACCTTGTCCAGGCAGGCCAGGTCCTTGACGATGCGCCAGCGCAGCCAGTGGCCGACCCAGAAGGCGCCGGCCGGGCAGTCGATGAGATAGAGCACGCCCTGGCCATCCACCAGCAGGTTGCGCCACTTGAGATCGTTATGGACGAAATGGTGGTCGTGCAGGGTCCGGGTCGCCGCGGCCAGCTGGCGGCTGACGTTGTCCACCCACACCCGGTCGCGCAGCCGCGGATCTTCGCGGCGGGCCAGCTCGGCAAGATCCAGGGTGTCGGGAATCTCGCGGGTGATCATGGCGCCGCGAGCGAAGCCCCGGGGCGAGCGCTCCATCCCCCAGGCCACCACCGGCGCGGTGGCGATGCCCCACTTGGCGAAACGCTTGAGATTCTGCCATTCGGCCTTGACCCGCGGCCGCCCGACATAGCGCCGCAGACCCTTGCCGGCGCCGTGGTAGCGCTTGACGTAGTAGCGGATGCCGTCGCGCTCGATGCGCACCACTTCCGACAGCGGATCGCTGGTCAGGCGTTCGCCGCCGAGGGCGAACACCGCTTCCAGGGTGGCGAATTCGGGCAGGTGGGCGACGCTGGAATCGATGCGCCAGTCAGCCATCAGAGCCGGTCCCCGTAGCGTTCCTTGCGTTCCAGCAAGGCGGCGGCCTTGCGTTCCAGACGCGCCAGCAGCGGCGCCTCGTCGCGCAGGATCTCGCGCAGCGGCCGCTGGAAGTAGCCGCGCAGGAAGCGCAGGAAGTCACGTCGCGTCAGGCCGATGCCCAGGGCGGAGAAATACAGCCCGGCCAGGTCCTTGTCGCGCCAGCGCCGGGGCACCTGGGTGCGGCACTGGGCGCGGTGCAGGTCGATCAGCCAGAGTCGCAGAGTGGCCACGGTGACCGGCTGGGCGGTGTCGAGCAGGAAATGGCAGATGTAGCAGTCGCGATGGTTGACGCCCGCCCGGTGCATAGCGCCGGTCATGCGTGCCACCTCGGCGATCAGCGCCCGCTTGAGCAGGGGTTCGGGCGGCTGGCAGAGCCAGTCGAGGCTGAAGTCTTCGAGACTGACGGTGGGCGCCAGCTCCTCGGTGATGATGAAGGAGTGCTGGGTCGCCGGATTGGCGCCGCGCTCGCCGAAGGCCACTGCGGTCATGGTCGGCACGCCGACCTGGTGCAGTCGCTCGATGGCCTGCCATTCCTGGCGCGCGCCCAGCACCGGCTGCTTGGCCTGCAGCAGATTCTTGGCGATCTCGCCCCAGCCGATACCGCGGTGGATCTTGACGAAGTAGCCACGGCCGGCCACCTCGGTGCGCAGGGTGCGGCGTCCGTCCAGCTCGCGATAGACCTGGCCCTGCAGGGCCTCCACGGCGACGAAGGGATCCTGGCCGGCCCAGCGGCTGGCGAAGGGCTCACGCAATTCCAGGGTCATGCCACCCCCAGGATGACATCGGCGGCGCGTTCGGGCAGCGAATAGAGATCGGCGCTGGCGGCGAAGGTCAGGCCATTGCGGCCCTGCACCGCGCGGCGCTCGGGATCGGCCAGCAGCTCGGCGAGCATCCTATCTAGCGTCTCCTGGGCGAAGGGTGACGGCACCACCGCGCCGGCGCGGGCCTCGTCGATGTAGTGGGCATAGCCGCAGACGTCGGTGACCAGCACCGGCAGCCCGGCGACCAGCGCCTCCAGCAGCACGGTGCCGGTGTTCTCGTTGTAGGCCGGATGGATCAGCAGATCGGCGCCGAGCAGGAAGCGCGGGATATCGCTGCGCCCCTTGAGGATCTCGACCCGCTCGCTGACGCCCAGGGCCTTGGCCTGCAGCAGGAAGGGCTTGGGATCGTCCTGGCCGATGGCGAACAACCGGGTGCGGCGGCGCAGTTCCCTGGGCAGGGACGCCAGGGCGCGCAGGCTGCGATCCAAGCCCTTGGTCTTGAAGCCGGAACCGATCTGCACCAGCAGCAGCTCGCCCTCCTCCAGCCCGAATTCGCGCCGGAAATCGGCGCGGATCTCGGCGGCGTTGGCCGGCGCGCGGCGATCGGCGGCGATGCCGGGCGGCAAGAGGTGGAAGCGCGGCGCCGGCGTGGCGTAGTGCTTGACGAACAGCGGCTGCTGCACCTCGGAGATCATCAGGATCTCGGTCGACGACTCGGGGGCGAACACCGCGCGTTCGTACTCGGCGAAATGGCGATAGCGGCCCCACTGGCGATACAGCGGATTGCGCAGGGTCTGGGCCTTGTCCTCGAAGCAGGGATCGGCGGCGTAATAGACGTCCAGCCCCGGCATCTTGTTGAAGCCGATCACCCGGTCCACCGGATCGCGGGCGAGATCGGCCTGCAGCCAGGCGTGGAATTTCTCGTTGCGTCTGTGATTGAACAGGGCGCTGACCCTGGCCACCCGCACGTCGAAGCCCTCCGGCACCGGGCCTTCCCAGATCAGGGTGTAGACGCGGATGGCATGGCCCCGGCGCTGGCACTCCTGGGCGATGCGCAGGAAGTCCCGCTGCAGGCCGCCAAAGGGAAAGTACTTGTAGAGCACGAAAGCCAGGGTCATGCGGGGAGGTCTTCCAACAGCAGGGTTTCCAGTTCCAGTTCGACCCGCTCCGGGGTCAGGGCGGCGAGACTGGCCGCGGGCTGGTCGCGCGGCTCGTCGGTGCCGTCCAGCCCCACGGCGCTCAGGTGCACCTGGGAGCGGCCATAGGCGCCGACCTTCTTCGGACTGGTCGGGCCATAGAGCGACACGCTGGGCACGTCCAGGGCCGCGGCCAGATGACCGAGGCCGGTATCCACCGCCACGCAGGCACGGGCGCCGGCCAGGACCTTGGCCACCCCGGCGAGATTCAGTCGCGGCAGCACCTGGACGCCATCCAGGCCGTCGGCGATGCGTTCGGCACGGGCATGTTCCGCCTCGCTGCCCCACAGCAGTCGCACCGGCCAGTCCAGCCGGCTCATGCGTTCGGCCAGTTCGCGCCAGTGGGCCTCGGGCCAGTGCTTGCTGACCCAGGTGGTGCCGTGCAGGAAGACCACATAGGGCGTCTCGTTGGGGCCGGCCAGGCGTTGCCGATCCAGGCCGTAGTCACCCACGCCCGCCGGCAGCGGATAGTCCAGGGCCTGAGCGAACAGCTGGCGGATCCGCTCCAGGGCGTGCTGCCCCTTGGCGACGTGATAGCGCTCGTCATAGAAGCGGCTGGCCAGGGGCTCGCGGGCGGAGTTGCGGTCGAGACCGGCCACCGGCGCCTCGGCGTAGCGGGTCAGCCAGGCGCTCTTGAGCAGGCCCTGGGCATCGATCACCCGGTCATAGCGCTGCTCGCGCACGCGCGCCTTGAATTCGCCCCACTCGCCACTGGCCCAAGCGGAAAAGGGCTGCTTGCGCCAGCGGCGCAGGGCCACCGGGATCACCTGGCTCACCGCCGGGTGCCAGGCGGGAATCTCGGCGAAGCCCTCCTCCACCACCCAGTCGAAGCAGATGCCGGGGATGGCCCGGGCCGCATCGGTCAGGGCCGGCAGGGTATGGATGACATCGCCAAGGGAGGAGGTCTTGATCAGCAGCACGCGCATCTAGCCCACCTCGATCGGATCGGCGACCAGGCGGCCGAGCGCCTCTTGCACCAGGCTCGGCTGCAGCAGGCGCAGGCAATCGTAATGGCCGAAGCGGCAGGTACGGTCGAAACAGGGACTGCACTCCAGCCCCAGGCGCACCACCTCGAACTGGCTGGCCAGCGGCGGCGTGAAGCCCGGCGAGGTGGAGCCATAGACCGCCACCAGCGGGCGATCCAGGGCGGCGGCCACGTGCATCAGGCCGGAATCGTTGCTGATGACCGCACCGGCACAGGAAAGCAGATCGATGGCCTCGGCCAGGGAAGTACGCCCGGCCAGGTTGTAGACATCTTCCTCGAAACCGGGGGTGACCCACTCGCGGATCTCTTCGCCACCGGGGGCGTCCTTCTGCGAGCCGAACAGCCAGACCTGCCAGCCCTGACGCAGCCGGGCATCGGCCACGGCGGCGTAGTGCTCGGCCGGCCAGCGCTTGGCCTCGCCGAATTCGGCGCCCGGACAGAGCGCCAGCACCGGCCGGTCCAGACTCAGGCCGAAGCGCTCCAGGGCGGCGTCACGGCTGGCCGGGTCGATGGCCAGCCGTGGCTTGGGATAGGGTTTGGGCAACTCCGCACCGGGCGCGTAAGCCAGCGCCATGAAGCGCTCGATCATCAGCGGATAGCGCGCCTTATCGAGGGTGCGGATATCGTTGAGCAGGCCGAATCTCATCTCGCCACGCCAACCGGTGCGCGTAGGAATGCCGGCGAAATAGGGCACCAGCGCCGACTTCAGCGAATTGGGCAACAGAATCGCCTGGTCATAGCGACCGCGCAGCTGCTGGCCGATGCGCCGGCGGGTGGCCAGCTCGAAGGCGCCGTGGCCGAGGGGAAAGCTCAGGGCTTCGCGCACCTCGGGCATGCGCTCGAGCAGCGGGCGACTCCACTCGGGGGCGAGGACGTCGATCTGGCAGTCGGGGTGCTGGCGCTTGAGGCAGACGAAGAGGGTCTGCGCCATCACCATGTCGCCGACCCAACTGGGTCCGATGATCAGAATATTCATGCTGGAAGGCGATCGGCACCTAGCGGGTGGCCGACTCCCACTCCCTCAGACCCGGCCTGATCGAAAGCTCGCGCACGGACATCGACATCTTGCCTCTCCTTACTGATGACGGCCTAAAAGGTGGCCGGATTGCCAGACGGCGTGTCCAGCCCCAGGCCGTGCCAGATACGGCGCACTTCGTCGCGCTCGGCGAGAAAGCCGTCGGCCGGCACCTTGCCCGGCTGCTTCTGCAGCACCAGGCGGTGCAGCGCGGCGCGGTAGACCTTGTAGGCTTCGCGCAGGGCAATGGCGTCCGTGGCCGGTACCAGACCAGCCGCTTCGAGGGATTCCAGGATGCGGATGTTGTCGGGAAAACGCAGCAATTCGGGATGCTGCCACGACCAGGCCAGAACGGCATATTGGACCATAAATTCGATATCGACGATACCGCCGGCATCCTGCTTGAGGTCGAAGCGCTGCTCCGGCCGGCGCGCGTTCGGCCCCAGTCCGCCGGCGGTCACCGCGGTACCGAGGTTGTCGAGCATCTTGTCACGCATGCCGGCCACGTCGGCCTGCAGGGTCGCCAGCTCCCGCTGCCGACCGAGGATGCGCGCCCGCACCGCGTCGAAGCGCGCGCCAAGCTGCGGGCAACCCGCCACCACCCGCGCGCGCACCAGTGCCTGGTGCTCCCAGGTCCAGGCCTCGCTCTGCTGGTAGCGCTCGAAGGCCTCCAGCGAACTCACCAGCAGCCCCGCCGCGCCGGACGGCCGCAGGCGCATGTCCACCTCGTAGAGGGTGCCCACCGGGGTGATGGTGGTGAGCAGATGGATGATGCGTTGCCCGAGGCGATTGAAGAACTGGGCGCCATCCATGGGCTTGCCGCCATCGGTCTCGGCCAGGGGATCGGCGTCGTGGATGAACACCAGGTCGAGGTCCGAGCCGTGGCCGAGTTCGATGCCGCCGACCTTGCCGTAGCCGACGATGACGAAGTCCGGCTGGCAGGGCGAGCCGTCGCGTCGCTGCGGCGTGCCATGGCGCTGCACCAGCTGGCGCCAGGCCAGGCCGAAGACCTCTTCGAGGATCACCTCGGCGAGCCAGGTGAGATAGTCGCTGACCTTCATCAGCGGCAGGCTGCCGGCGATTTCCGCCGCCGCCACCCGCAGGCTGTGGGCGCGCTTGAAGTGACGCAGTACGTCCATCTGCTGCTCCAGGTCCTCTTCGGGCAGGCGCATCAGGCGTTCGCGCAATTCGGCGGCCAGTTCCGGCTTTTGCGGCGGATGATAGAGCCGGCCCTCGTTGAGCAATTCGTCGAGCAGCGCCGGATAGCGGGTGATCTGTTCGGCCACCCAGGCACTGGCGCCGCAGAGCTCCAGCAGCCGCGCCAGGGCCGGCGGATTCTCGCTGAGCAGGACCAGGTAGGCGGAGCGTCGCGCCACGGCTTCCACCAGCGGCAGCACCCGCTCCAGCGCCCGATCGGGCTGCTCGTCGGCGCTGACCGCATCCAGCAGCCGCGGCATGAAGGCATCCAGGCGCTCGCGACCGGCGCGCTGCATGGCCCGCACCTGGCCGCTGGCCCGCAGACTGGCCAGCAATTCCAGCGCCTGCTCCGGCGCCTGGAAGCCCGCCGCGCGCAGTCGCGCCAGGGACTCCTCGGGGTCGAGCAGGTCGTCCCACAGCGGCAGCCAGCTGTCTTCCAGCTCGGCGCTCTGGGTCTCCTCCTCGGGATCGGCGATGGTCTGCTGGAAGTGCCAGTCGATGCGGCTGCGCCAGCCGTCGAGTGCCGCGCTGAAGTCATCCCAGTCGGCATACCCCATGAGGAAGGCCACCCGCGCCCGGCCCTGGGGGTCCACCGGCAGGGTCTGGGTCTGCTGGTCGGCGATGGCCTGCAGCCCGTGCTCCACATAACGCAGGAAGCAATAGCCCTCGCGGAGCTCCGCTTCCGCCGCGGCCGGCAGATAGTCGCGCTCGCGCAGACTGGTCAGCACCCTGAGCAGCGAGCGCTGCTGCAGCGCCGGATCGCGCCCGCCATGGATCAGCTGGTAGGCCTGGGCGATGAATTCCACTTCGCGGATGCCACCCGCGCCCAGCTTGACGTTGTCGGTCATGCCGCGCCGGCGCACCTCCTGGCGGATCAGCTGCTTCATGCTGCGCAGGGCTTCGATGGCGGAGAAATCCAGGTAGCGCCGATAGACGAAGGGCCGCAGCAGGGTCAGCAGCTCGGCGCCGCTGGCCTGATCGCCGCCGACCACCCGTGCCTTGATCATGGCGTAGCGTTCCCAGTCGCGGCCCTGGTCCTGGTAGTAGAGCTCCATGGCGGCAAAGCTCAGCACCAGGGCGCCGGCGCTGCCATAGGGTCGCAGGCGCATGTCGACGCGAAAGACGAAGCCCTCCACCGTGGTGGCGTCCAGCGCCTTTATCAGTCGCTGCCCGAGGCGGGTGAAGAATTCCTGGTTGTCCTGCTCGCGCCGCGCGCCGCGCGTCTCCCCGCCCTCGCCATAGGCGAAGATCAGGTCGATATCGGACGACAGATTCAGCTCTCCCGCACCGAGCTTGCCCATGCCCAGCACCACCAGCTGCTGGGGCTGGCCGCTGTGGCGTCCGGTCGGCACGCCGAACTGGCTGCACTGCTGGGCATAGAGCCAGGCGCAGGCCTGGTCGATGCAGGCGTCGGCCAGGTCGCTGAGGTCGCGACAGGTCTCCACCAGATCGGCGCGCCGGGTCAGGTCGCGCCAGACGATGCGCACCTGCTGCAGCATGCGAAAACGCCGCAGCCGACGCCCCAGTTCGGTTTCGTCCGGGCAGTCGGCCAGGGCCTCGCGCAGGCGCTGCGCCATCGCCCCCGGCGCCAGCGACAGCTCCAGATCGCCGCTGTCGACCAGCGCCAGGCAGGCCTCGGGCAGGCGACAGAACTGCTCGACGACGAAATCACTGAGGGCCGTCACCCGCCGCCAGTCGGCGCGCAGCGGCGCGGACCAGTTCGCCTGGCGGGCCGCTGCCGCGGGCAGCGTGGCCAGGGCGTCGGCCAGGCGCCGGTCGGCGAGTTCGGCACAGGCGACAAGAGTCGGAGGCAGTTCGGGACGAAGGAGGGGTATCATGGGCAGTCCTGCGCAGGGACGGTCGAACCCCACCACCCTGCCGCGAACCCCCTACCAGGGACATTCCGACGGACCACCTGGTCCGAGCGGGAACCGTTTTCACGCCCGCGGTTCGGAGTTCGCGAGCCCTTGAGCAGCGCGTTCGACAAACGTCGAATTGTTTTTTATCGCATTACAGCTCGGAGCTGAAACGGATTTGAATTTGTAGTAAAACTACACGCCGATCGGAACCGTCCGGTCATAAATCCAAGAATTTTCGCTGCCCCCAAGAGGCCGGCGGCGACCCTGAGGCGACCGATTTTGGAAGCCTTTCCGCCCTGGAGCAAGCCATGCAAGATCTCGATCCCGTCGAAACCCAGGAATGGCTGGACGCCCTGGAGTCCGTCCTCGACCACGAAGGCGAGGAGCGCGTTCATTATCTGATGACCCGCATGGGCGAACTGGCTACCCGCAGTGGTACCCAGCTGCCCTACTCCATCAATACCCCCTATCGCAACACCATTCCGGTGACCAAGGAAGCCCATATGCCGGGCGACCTGTTCATGGAGCGGCGCATCCGCTCGCTGGTCCGCTGGAACGCCCTGGCGATGGTCATGCGCGCCAACCTCAAGGATCCGGATCTGGGTGGTCACATCTCCACCTTCGCCTCCAGCGCCACCCTCTATGACATCGGCTTCAACTATTTCTGGAAGGCGCCCAACGAAGAGCACGGCGGCGACCTGATCTACTACCAGGGCCACGCTTCCCCCGGCGTCTACGCCCGTGCCTTCCTGGAAGGCCGCCTCTCCGAAGACCAGATGAACAACTTCCGTCAGGAAGTGGACGGCAAGGGCCTGTCGAGCTACCCGCACCCGCACCTGATGCCCGACTTCTGGCAGTTCCCGACCGTGTCCATGGGTCTGGGTCCGATCACCGCCATCTACCAGGCGCGCTTCATGAAGTACCTGGAGAACCGCGGCTACATCCCCGCCGGCAAGCAGAAGGTCTGGTGCTTCATCGGCGACGGCGAGTGCGACGAGCCGGAAACCCTGGGCGCCATCTCCCTGGCCGGCCGCGAGAACCTCGACAACCTGATCTTCGTCATCAACTGCAACCTGCAGCGCCTCGACGGCCCGGTACGTGGCAACGGCAAGATCGTCCAGGAACTGGAAGGCATCTTCCGCGGCGCCGAGTGGAACGTCACCAAGGTCCTCTGGGGCCGCATGTGGGATCCGCTGTTCGCCCGCGACACCGAAGGCCGCATGCAGCAGCGCATGGACGCCGTGGTCGATGGTGAATACCAGAACTACAAGGCCAAGGACGGTGCCTATGTGCGCAAGCACTTCTTCGGCGCCAATCCCGAGCTGCTCAAGATGGTCGAGGACCTGTCCGACGACGAGATCTGGAAGCTCAACCGTGGCGGTCACGATCCCTACAAGGTCTATGCGGCCTACCACCAGGCGGTCAACCACAAGGGCCAGCCCACCGTCATCCTGGCCAAGACCATCAAGGGCTACGGCACCGGTGCGGGCGAAGCCAAGAACACCGCGCACAACACCAAGAAGGTGGATGTGGAGTCGCTGAAGAAATTCCGCGATCGCTTCGACATCCCGCTGAACGATTCCCAGCTCAGCGAACTGCCCTTCTATCGTCCGGCCGATGACAGCGCCGAGATGAAGTACCTGATGAGTCGTCGCGAGTCCCTGGGCGGTCACCTGCCCCAGCGTCGCGCGCGCAGCCTGAGCATCCCCACCCCGCCCCTGGAAACCCTGAAGGCGGTGCTGGACGGCTCCGGCGATCGCGAGATCTCCACCACCATGGCCTTCGGCCGCATCCTGTCGCAACTGGTCAAGGACAAGGACCTGGGCAAGCGCATCGTGCCCATCCTCGCCGACGAGGCCCGTACCTTCGGCATGGAAGGCATGTTCCGCCAGCTGGGCATCTACTCGCCGCACGGTCAGCTCTATGAGCCGGTTGATCGCGACCAGGTGATGTACTACCGCGAAGAGAAGGACGGCCAGATCCTCCAGGAAGGCCTCAACGAGGCCGGCGCCATGTCCTCCTTCATCGCCGCCGGTACCGCCTACAGCAACTACAACCAGCCCATGCTGCCGGTCTACATCTTCTATTCGATGTTCGGCTTCCAGCGTATCGGCGACCTGGCCTGGGCGGCGGGCGATGCCCAGACCCGCGGCTTCCTGCTGGGCGGCACCTCCGGCCGTACCACCCTGAACGGCGAAGGCCTGCAGCACGAGGACGGTCACAGCCACATCCTGGCTGGCACCATCCCCAACTGCCGCAGCTACGATCCCACCTATGCCTACGAGCTGGCGGTGATCATGCGCGAAGGCATCCATCAGATGATGGAACTGCAGCAGAGCGTCTTCTACTACATCACCGTGATGAACGAGAACTACCAGCAGCCGGCCATGCCCCAGGGTGTCGAGGAAGGCATCATCAAGGGCATGTACCTGCTGGAAGAAGAACAAGGCGACTTCAAGCATCGCGTCCAGCTGCTGGGCTCGGGCACCATCCTCAACGAGGTCCGCGCGGCTGCGAGCCTGCTGCGCGAGATGGGTGTCGGCGCCGACATCTGGAGCGTCACCAGCTTCAACGAACTGCGCCGCGAAGGCCTGGCCGTCGACCGCTGGAACCGCCTGCACCCGCTGGAAGAGCGCCGCCTGACCTACGTCGAGCAGTGCCTGGGCGAGCGCCAGGGTCCGGTCATCGCCTCCACCGACTACATGAAGCTGTTCGCCGACCAGATCCGCCAGTGGGTCCCCACCGAATTCCAGGTGCTGGGTACCGACGGCTTCGGTCGCAGCGACAGCCGCAAGAAGCTGCGTGATCATTTCGAGGTCGACCGTCGCTGGGTCGCCGTCGCCGCTCTGCAGGCGCTGGCCAACCAAGGCAAGCTGGAACGCAAGGTCGTGGCCGACGCCATAACCAAGTTCGGCATCGACACCGAGAAGCGCAATCCCCTGGATTGCTGATGCGGCACACGGATAAGAGGAAACAACTGTGAGCGAGACCATCCGCGTACCCGACATCGGCAGTGGCGACGGCGAAGTCATCGAGCTGCTGGTGAAGGTCGGCGATACCGTCGAGGCCGAACAGAGCCTGGTGGTGCTGGAGTCCGACAAGGCCAGCATGGAGATTCCGGCCCCCAAGGCCGGCAAGATCGCCGCCCTGCACATCAAGGTCGGCGACACTCTCAAGACCGGTGATCTGCTGATCGACCTGGAAGGCGAGGACGCCGCCAGCGGCAGCGAACCCGCCGCCGAACCCAAGGCCGAGTCCAAGCAGACCCAGGTCGAGGAAAGCGAAACCCCGACGCCGGCCGGCGACGAGGACGCCTCGGCGTCCGCCGGCGAAGGCGAGTCCCAGGAAATTCACGTTCCGGACATCGGCTCCAGCGGCAAGGCCAGCATCATCGAGGTGGCGGTCAAGCCCGGCGACACCATCGCCGCCGAGCAGACGCTGATCACCCTGGAATCCGACAAGGCCAGCATGGAAATCCCCTCCCCCGCCGCCGGCGTGGTGGAGAGCGTTTCCGTCAAGGTCGGCGACGAAGTGGGCACCGGCGATCTGATCCTGGTGCTCAAGGGCGCCGCCAATGCCAAGCCGAGCAAGAGCGTCGAGTCCAAGGCCGGCGACAAGCCCGCCACGGAAGCCGCCGAGCCCGAGCTGCACGAGGAAGCCGCCGCCGAGCCGGCCGGTGAATCGGTCGAGGAGATCAAGGTCCCCGACATCGGCTCCACCGGCAGTGCCAACGTCATCGAGGTGCTGGTCAAGGCCGGTGACCAGGTCAAGGCCGAGCAGTCGCTGATCGTGCTGGAGTCCGACAAGGCCAGCATGGAAATCCCGGCGCCCAAGGCGGGCGTGGTGGAAAGCGTCGCCATCAAGGTCAATGACCAGGCCAAGACCGGCGATCTGATCCTGACCCTGAAGGTGGCCGGTGCCGCGCCCAAGCAGGCGGCCAAGCCGGCTGCCGGCAACGCCGCCGCCAGCGCGCCGGCGGCCGAGAAGAAAGCCGAGGCTCCGGCCAAGGCCGCCGCTCCCGCCAGCGCCCCTGCCGCCGGCAAGGGCAAGAAGGTCCATGCCGGTCCGGCCGTGCGCATGGTCGCCCGCGAGTTCGGTGTCGATCTGGGCGAGGTCACCCCGACCGGTCCCAAGGGTCGCATCCTCAAGGAAGACGTCCAGACCTACGTCAAGGATCAGCTGCAGAAGAGCAAGGCGGCTCCGGCCGCGGCCGCAGGCGTCACCGGTGGCGCCGGCATCCCGCCGATCCCCACCGTGGACTTCAGCAAGTTCGGCGAGATCGAAGAGGTGCCGATGACGCGCCTCATGCAGGTCGGTGCCAACAACCTGCATCGCAGCTGGCTGAACGTGCCCCACGTCACCCAGTTCGACCAGTCCGACGTGACCGAGCTGGAAGCCTTCCGCGTCGGCCAGAAAGCCGTGGCGGAAAAGGCCGGCGTCAAGCTGACCATCCTGCCGTTCCTGCTCAAGGCTTGCGCCCATGTGCTCAAGGAACTGCCGGACTTCAACGCCTCCCTGGCCCCCAGCGGCAAGGCGGTGATCCGCAAGAAGTACGTGCACATCGGCTTTGCCGTGGACACCCCGGACGGCCTGCTGGTCCCGGTCATCCGCAACGTCGACCAGAAGAGCCTCCTGCAACTCGCCGCCGAAGCCGCCCAGCTGGCGGAAAAGGCGCGGACCAAGAAGCTCAGCGGTGACGACATGCAGGGCGCCTGCTTCACCATCTCCAGCCTGGGTCACATTGGCGGTACCGGCTTCACGCCGATCGTCAATGCCCCGGAAGTGGCGATCCTCGGGGTGTCCAAGGCCAGCATGCAGCCGGTCTGGGACGGCAAGGCCTTCCAGCCGCGCCTGATGCTGCCGCTGTCGCTGTCCTACGATCACCGCGTGATCAACGGGGCGGCCGCCGCGCGCTTCACCAAGCGCCTGGGCGATCTGCTGGCGGAAATCCGCAGCCTGCTGCTGTAAGCCGCCACAGGACGGTAACGGCTGCCCGCTACCGTCTTCTGGTGTAGCGCAAGAACCCCGCTCAGGCGGGGTTTTTGCTGCCAGATCAACCGAAAGATCCAGGAAAAAGGTAGGATGGGCGCCCCGAGCGCCGCCCCTTGCATGGGCCGGCCTCTATCGGGCAACCTTGACAGCCATCCCAGCGTGCTGGCGAGGCGGAAAGGAAAAAGGATTAATGATTTGTCTGTCCTTTCCGATAAACCTAGGACATCTTTCCGTCTTCACAAGGACGCGGACCCTCGCATGAGTATTCACTCCGATGCTGCCGATGCCGCGGTAGCCGATCAGGCGGGCGCGCTCAGCGCTCCTGCCCGGTTGGGCTTGCTGCGTTTCGAGCGTCTGAATGAAGCCTCCTGGGCGATGCTCTATCTCGATCCCCGCTGTGACGCCAGCCTCGGCCTGCCCGCCCAGGCGCTGTGCTCGCTCATCGATGCCCCCTATGCCAGCCTGATGGAGCCGAGCGTCCGTCATCGCCTGCACGAAGACATCCAGCTGCAACTCGCCGAGCACGGCAGCTATCAGGTGCGCTACCTGTTCCACTCCCCTACGGCCCCGTACCAGGTGGTTGAGGTGGGTGAAAGCCTGCAGCGCCATGGCCGTCCCCTGCTGCGCGGCTATCTGCTGCGGGTGATGAACGACGACGCCCTGGCCGGCGAATGGGAAGCCCACAACCTGGCCCTGCGCTCCACCCTGGCGCTCCTGCAGGACAGCCAGGACCACAGCCAGCAACGGCTGGGGATGGCCCAGGCGCGACAGACCCTGCTGCTCGAACTGTCCCGGCTGGCCCTGCGCCAGGCGCCGGTCGACGACGAACTGGTGCAGTTGCTGCGCGCCGAGGGCCCGGCCGCCTTTGCCGCGGACGAACTCAGCCTGTGGCGTTACGAAGGCAATGGCCTCGTCACCCTGTGCAAGGAAGAGCGCCTGCCGACGCTGTGCAGCGACCACCGTCGCCGGTTGCGCGAGCAGGGCGTGATCGAAGACGCCAGTCAGGTCCTGCACCCGCCCCATACCGGGGGTGGAACGGCGCTGGACGTGGCACTGCTGCATGACAATCAGCTGACCGGTCTGCTCTGCCTGCGACGAGACCGCCCGGCCACCTGGGAAGCCGAGGACGTCGCCTTCGCCCGCAGCCTGGCGGAATGCCTGGCCGCCCTCCTTCAGCAACCGGAGCGCCTGCCCAAGGTCGCCCACCCCCTGACCCGGGTGATGGAAGCCAGCAACGATGCCTTCCTGCTGCTGGATGCCAGTGGTTGCCTGGAGCACGCCACCGACAGCTTCGCGCGGATCACTGGATACCCCATCGGCAAGCTCCAGGGTCTGCACGTCGAGTCCTTGCCAGCCCTGGAAAACTGGGGCGAGCTGCTCTACGAAGCCTGGCAGCGGTTGGCGCACCAGGACAGCTGGCAAGGCGAACTGCGCTGCTATCGCCGGGACGGCGAGACCTACTGGGGCCAGCTGTCGCTGTCCAAGATCCAGCAGCCCAATGGTGGCCTGCAGGGCTATCTGGGCATCTTCCAGGACACCAGCAAGACCCGCTTCGCCCAGCAGCACAACGACGAACTGGTGTTTCGCGACAGCCTTACCGGGCTGGCCAACCGCAGCCACTTCATCGCCCGCCTGGAGGCGCGCCTGGAGCAGTCCAGTCCGAGCCGCGAACACTCGCTGCTGCTGGTGGACGTCGACAACTTCAAGAGGGTCAACGACAGCCTCGGTCATCGCATCGGCGACCAGTTGCTGGTGGGTCTGGCCCGGCGCCTGCGCAGCGCGCTGGGCAAGGGCGCACTGATCGCCCGCATCGCCAGCAACGAATTCGCCGTGCTGCTCGAAGGCATGGATGCGGTCTCCGCTGACAGCCTGGCCCGCGATACCCTGGTGGCCCTGGATCCGCCACTCTATGTGGAGGGCCACCCGACCCTGATCAGCTGCTCGATCGGCCTGACCACCGCCCGGCCGCACGAGACCGATCCACAGACCCTGATCAAGCACGCCGGCCTCGCCCTGCACAGAGCCAAGGCCACCGGCGGCCATCAGGTCCAGGTGTTCACCGAGGCGCTGATCGCCGAAGCCAGCAATAAGCTGTTCGTGCAGAACAATCTGCGCCGGGCCCTGGAACAGAACGAACTGCTGGTGCACTACCAGCCCAAGGTCTGCCTGAAACGCGCCAAGCTGCTCGGCCTGGAAGCCCTGATCCGCTGGCAGCACCCGGAAAAGGGCATGATCCGTCCGGACCAGTTCATCAGCATCGCCGAGGAAACCGGACTCATCGTACCCATCGGCAAATGGGTCATCCGCGAGGTCTGCCGCCAGCTGCACCGCCTCGACGCCGCCGGTTTCGACGATCTGCAGATCGCCATCAACCTGTCGCCCAAGCAGTTCACCGATCCCGACCTGGTGCAGTCCTTCGTCACCATCCTCGACGAGGAGGGCATCGCGCCCAAGCGTCTGGAGCTGGAACTGACCGAAAGCCTCCTGCTGGATGCCACCGACGCCACCCGCAACACCCTCGAAGCCCTCAAGCGCCTGGGCATGAGCCTGGCGATGGACGACTTCGGCACCGGCTATTCGTCGCTCAGCTACTTGAAAAAATTCCCCATCGACATCATCAAGATCGACAGGAGTTTCATCAAGGACATCCCGGACAACCAGGACGACATGGAAATCACCTCCGCGGTGATCGCCATGGCCCATAACCTGCGGCTGCAGGTGGTTGCCGAGGGCATCGAGACGACCGAACAGCTGGCGTTCCTGCGCCACCATCGCTGCGATATCGGCCAGGGCTATCTGTTCGACAAGCCCATCCCGGCCGATCAGCTCGACGCCGCCCTGGCGCGTTACCTGCCGACGCGCTGACCCGCCGCGCGGACTCGACCCCGCTGCAGCGATTTTGCGTACACTGAGCTTTTCGCCTGGCCCTTTCCCACGAGGTATCCCATGGTCCTGCGTTCCGAAATCCTGACCAAGAAGACTCATCTGCCCGCCGCCGAGCAGGCGCTGCCCGGCCGCGAGACGGCCATGGCCGTGCCCGCGGCCCACTATGTCAACGGCAATCCGTTGCAAGGCCCCTTCCCCACCGGTCTGCAGAGTCTGGTGGTAGGCATGGGCTGCTTCTGGGGCGTCGAGCGGCGCTTCTGGCAACAGCCAGGAGTCTGGACCACCGCGGCCGGCTATGCCGGCGGCCATACCCCCAATCCGACCTACGAAGAGGTGTGTTCCGGCCTGACCGGTCATACCGAGGTGGTGCTGGTGGTGTTCGATCCGGCGCAGACCTCGCTGGAGGCGTTGCTGAAGATCTTCTGGGAAGCCCACGATCCGACCCAGGGCATGCGCCAGGGCAACGACGTCGGCACCCAGTATCGCTCGGCGCTGTATTACACCGACGACAGTCAGCGGGAAGCCTTTGAAGCCAGCCAGGCCGCCTTCCAGGCGCAACTGGCCGAGGCCGGTTATGGCGAGATCACCACCGAGATCGCCCCGCTGCCGCCCTTCTACTACGCCGAGGCCTATCACCAGCAGTACCTGGCGAAGAATCCCAACGGCTATTGCGGCCTGGCCGGCACCGGTGTCTGCCTGCCGCCCAGCCTGGCGGTCTGATCCCGAGCCGCTGCGGCGGCTCTCTTTGTTGGGCTTCGGCGGTAGAGCCGCCGCAACCCAGCCTACGCCAACCTTTCCCGTAGGCTGGGTTGAGCGCAGCGAAGCCCAACGTCCCCAGGCTTGACACCCTGCTTTGGGGCTTCGGCGGTAGAGCCGCCGCAACCCACCTTACGCCAACCTTTCCCGCAGGTTGGGTTGAGCACAGCGAAGCCCAACAGCGCCGGGCCTCGCTATTCCGCGATCAGCCAGTCCAGCCGCCAGCTGCTTTCGCCCTGGGCCAGATGCTTGGCCAGCCAGGGCAGCAAGTCGCGCAATTCTTCCTCCAGGCCCCACGGCGGATTGACGATGGCCAACCCCGAGCCATTGAGCCGGGTGGCATCGTCCGCCGCGCGGATCAGCAATTCGACATTGAGCAGCTTGGGCGCGCCGCTGGCCTGCAGACCGGCATGAAAGCGTCGGAGCTGACGGCGATCCTTGATCGGATACCAGAGCATGATCACCGTCTGGCGCAGCCGGCCGATGGCCTCCGCAATTGCCTTGACGCAACGCTCCAGCTCGTCGGCCTTCTCGAAGGGCGGATCGATCAGCAGCAAGGCCCGCCGCTCGGGGACCGGCAGCAGCGCCCTGGGCAGTAGCCAGCCATCCTTCTGGTGCACCGCGACCCGGCGATCGCGAGCCATGTTTTCCTTGAGCAGCCGACCATCCTCCGGATGCAGCTCGTTGAGCAGCAGGCGATCCTGGGGGCGCAGGGCCTGGCGCATCAACTCGGGCGAGCCGGGGTAGTAGCGCAGCGCGCCATCGGGATTGAGCGCCGCCACCGCCTCGCGATAGCCGACAAAGGCCGCCGGCGCGGACTCCAGGGTCCACAGCCGTCCGATGCCTTCGCGCCATTCGTCGGTACGACTGGCCTGATCGCCGGCCAGGTCATAGCGACCGACGCCGGAATGGCTGTCCAGATAGACGAAGGGCGTCTCCTTGCGCGCCAGCAGCGCGGCCAGGCGCAACAGGATGGCGTGCTTGAAGACATCGGCGTGATTGCCGGCGTGGAAGGCGTGTCGGTAATTCATGGGATACTCCAGCGTCAGCCCTACAGTGTACCGTCTTCCTCGGGCGCCAGCGGCGTCGCGCTTTGACACCCCGGCCACCCAGCGGGTTAAATCCCCAGGTTCTTCAATTCTTTACCCCAGGAGTCACGCTTGGACGCTGTCACCATCAACAGCCTGTTCTTGATCGGTGCGGTGCTGATCGGCCTGTCGATTCTGGTCAGCTCGATTTCCTCGCGGGTCGGCATCCCGATTCTGGTGATCTTCCTGGTGGTCGGCATGTTCGCCGGCATCGACGGTCCCGGTCACATCGCCTTCGACAACTATCCGATGGCCTACCTGGTGGGCAACCTGGCGCTGGCGGTGATCCTGCTCGACGGCGGCATGCGCACCCGGGTGTCGAGTTTCCGGGTGGCGCTCTGGCCGGCGCTGTCGCTGGCCACCGTGGGCGTGATGATCACCACCGGCCTGACCGGGGTCGCCGCCGCCTGGCTGTTCGACCTCAGCCTGCTGCAGGGGCTGCTGATCGGCGCCATCGTCGGTTCCACCGATGCCGCGGCGGTGTTTTCCCTGCTCGGCGGCCGCGGCCTCAATGAGCGGGTCACCGCCAGTCTGGAAATCGAATCGGGCAGCAACGACCCCATGGCGGTGTTTCTCACCGTTACCCTGATCGAGATGCTCGCCAGTGGCGAAAGTGGCTTCAGCTGGAGTCTGCTCGGTCACTTCGTCAGCGAATTCGCCATCGGCGGGGTGATTGGCCTGGGCGGCGGCTGGCTGCTGCTGCAGCTGATCAATCGCATCCACCTCGCCGACGGCCTCTATCCACTGTTGGCCATCAGCGGTGGCCTGCTGATCTTTGCCCTGACCAACACCGCCCATGGCAGTGGCATCCTCGCGGTCTACCTGGCCGGTCTGCTGATGGGCAATCTGCCGATCCGCAGTCGCCACGGCATGCTGCACATGCTCGACGGCATGGCCTGGCTGGCGCAGATCGGCATGTTCCTGGTGCTGGGCCTGCTGGTGGAGCCGCACAACCTGCTGCCCATCGCCCTGCCCGCCCTCGGCCTTGCCCTGTGGATGATCCTGGTCGCCCGCCCATTGTCGGTGGCCATCGGCCTGCTGCCCTTCCGCGCCTTCCACGACCGCGAAAAGGCCTTTATCGCCTGGGTCGGGCTGCGTGGCGCGGTCCCGATCATTCTGGCGGTGTTCCCGATGATGGCCGGGCTGCCCCAGGCCCAGCTGTTCTTCAACGTGGCCTTCTTCATCGTGCTGGTGTCGCTGCTGGTGCAGGGTTCCAGCCTGCCGCTGGCCGCCAAGCTGCTCAAGGTGACGGTGCCACCGGAGCCGGCGCCCTTCTCTCGCGCCGGTCTGCAGGTCCATCCGACCAGCGAATGGGAGCTGTTCATCTATCGCCTGGGCGCCGAGAAATGGTGCATCGGCGCCGCCCTGCGCGAGTTGAAGATGCCCGAGGGCACCCGTATCGCCGCGCTGTTCCGCGGCGAGACCTTGCTCCACCCCTCCGGCAGTACCACCCTGGAAGCCGGCGACATCCTCTGTGTGGTCGGCCACGAGCACGATCTGCCGGCCCTCGGCCGGCTGTTCAGCCAGGCACCGCAGCAGACCCAGAGATTCTTCGGCGACTTCGTCCTGGAAGCCGACGCCGAACTCAGCGCCGTGGCCGCGCTGTACGGCCTGCAACTGGGCGAGGTGGACGGCAACCAGCGCCTCGGCAGCTTCATCACCCACGAGATCGGCGGCGAACCCATCGTCGGCGACCTGGTGGAATGGAACGGCCTGGTCTGGATCGTCGCGGCCATCGAGAACAAGCGCGTGCGCAAGGTCGGCGTGAAGTTTCCCGAAGGCCGCAGCAGCGGGCCCGCACTCTTTCTTTAACGGTGGATGAACAGGGTTCGCGCCCTGGAAAGCGCTATCTTGCGCCCATGGCAGCCTGGCTTTAACCTCGCGCCTTTCCACTGCCCGACGCCCGCCGCATGCACCGCCTGTCCGCTCTGCTTCGCGCCGCCGCTCTCTGCGGTTGCCTGTTCACCCTTCCCGCCGTGGCTCAGGATTCCGGGCCGCCGGATGCCCAGCAGGTGCAGCAGAATCTCACCGGGTTGGCCGATCGCAAGCTGCCCGCCCCCGAGCAGAGCGCCGCCCAGGACAGTTTGCAGCAGACCCTCAAGTTGCTCGACCAGCGCGACCAGTACGTCAAGCAGTTGGCCGATCTGCGCCAGCAACTGGCCCAGGCGCCGCAGCAGATCAAGGATGCCCAGCGGCAACTGGCGCGACTGCGCGCCGAGCCGATCAAACCGGCCGAACAGCGCTATGCCGGCGCCACGCCCCAGGCCCTGGAGCAGCGCTTGAGCGAGACCAGCCTGGCGCTCAACAGCGTGCAGGACGACCTCAATGCGGCCAACAGTCTGGTGATCAATGCCCAGACCCGTCCCGAACGCGCCCAGGTGGACATCGCCAATCTGCAGACGCGCCTGCAGCAGATCGCCGATCTGCTCAAGAACGGGCGCGAGAACGCCAAGTCAATTACGCCCGAGCGACGCGGTCAGTTGCTGGCGGAACAGGCGGCCGCCAATGCGCAGATCCAGCTGCTGCGCCAGGAACTGGGCGGCAACAGCGTGCTGCAGGATCTCGGGGCGATCCGCCGCGAACTCTTCACCGAGCAGGTCAAGCGCTACGAGCAGGAGACCCTGGACCTGCAGACGCTGATCAGCGGCAAGCGCCGCCAGCAATCGGAAAAGACCCTGGCCGAAGCCTCTCGCGAATCGGAAAAGACCGCCGGGGACGATGTGCTGTCCCAGGAGACCGGACTCAACCTGCAACTGTCGGACTACCTGCTGCGCGCCACCGATCGCCTCAACGACCTCAATCGCCGTAATCTCGAGTCGCGCCAGCAGCTGGACCAGCTCAAGCAGACCTCCGAGAACATGGAACAGCAGATCGGCGTGCTCAAGGGCAGCGTGCTGCTGTCCAAGCTGCTCTATCAGCAGCGGGCGGCACTGCCCTCGGTCAAGGTCAACAAGGACCTCACCGATGACATCGCCGATCTGCGCCTCTATCAGTTCGAACTCAACCAGCAGCGCGCCCAGATCGCCAATCCGGAAGGCTACGTCGACACCCTGCTGGCCCAGCAGCCGCCGGAAAAGGCCACCCTGCAGCTGCGTCAGCAACTGCTCGACCTGCTCAAGACCCGCAGCGAACTGCAGGAGCGCCTCAACACCGAACTCAACGCCCTGCTCAGCGAATCCATCGATCTGCAGCTCAACCAGAACCAGCTGCGCAGCACCATCACCAGCCTGCGCGGTACCCTCGACGAGCAGATGTTCTGGATTCCCAGCAACAAGCCGCTGGACTGGAACTGGGTCAAGACCGCGCCCCGCAAGCTGTTGCAGCAGCTGCGCGACGTGCCCTGGGGCTCCAGCCTGCATGAACTCTATGTCGGCCTGGCCGAGCGGCCGCTGCTGCTACTACCGCTGGTGCTGGCCTTCGCCACCCTGATCTGGCAGCGCCCGCGCCTCTATGGCCGGGTCCACAAGCTCAACCAGGACATCGGCCACTATCAGCGTGACAGCCAGTTGCACACGCCCCAGGCGATCCTGCTCACCATCCTGCTGGGCCTGCCGGCGAGTCTGGTGCTCTGGCTGGGCGGCGTGACTCTGGAGGGTGACGAACGCGGGGTCAACGCCGCCATCGGCGCGGCCCTGCTGGAGATCGCCGCCGGCTGGCTGGTGTTCTACACGGTGTATCGCCTGCTGGCCTCCGGCGGTGTGGCCGAGACCCATTTCCGCTGGGCCCGGCCCCAGGCGCAGTCGTTGCGCCGGCTGGTCAGACGGGTGGGGCTGCTGGCCCTGGCGCTGATGGCGGTGGTGGCCATCGCCGAGCGTCAGCTGGCGGGGCTGGCCGACGACGTCCTCGGCATCCTCATCGTCCTGGTCGCCTATGCCAGCCTGGCCTGGATGCTCGGTCGCTCCCTGCTCAATGCCACCGCCCGCGAGCGCCTGCCGTTCTTCCGCCTGCTGCTCGGCCTGATGATCACCGCCATTCCGGCCGTGCTGTTCTTCGCCGTGCTCTTCGGCTACTACTACACCGCGCTCAAGCTCACCGATCGCCTGGTGGACACCCTCTATGTGCTGATGGCCTGGATCATCCTCGAAGCCACCCTGGCCCGCGGCCTGAGCGTGGCCGCGCGGCGGCTGGCCTACCAGCGCGCCATCCAGAAGCGCCAGGCGCAGCAGGAAGACGCCGAGGGCGTGGAGGTGGTGCAGGAGCCGACCCTGGACATGGAGCAGGTCAACCAGCAGTCCTCGCGGCTGTTGCGCCTGACCCTGCTGCTGGCCTTCCTCGGCGTGCTCTACCTGGTCTGGGCCGATGTGGTGGCGGTGTTCTCCTACCTGGACAACGTCACCCTCTACCAGTACACCAGCGGCACCGGCGCCGCCGCCACCCAGGTCCCTCTGACACTGCGGGTGTTCATCATCGCCCTGGTGATCGCCGGCCTCACCGTCGCCCTGGCGCGCAACCTGCCTGGCCTGCTGGAGGTGCTGGTGCTGTCACGCCTGAATCTGGCCCAGGGCAGCGCCTACGCCACCACCACCCTGCTGTCCTATGTCATCGTCGGCTTCGGCACCGTGACCACCCTGGCGACGCTGGGGGTGAGCTGGGACAAGCTGCAGTGGCTGGCCACCGCCCTCTCGGTCGGTCTGGGTTTCGGTCTGCAGGAGATCTTCGGTAACTTCATCTCCGGTCTGATCATCCTCTTCGAGCGCCCGGTGCGCGTCGGCGACCTCATCACCATCGGCAACGTGACCGGCACGGTGAACAAGATTCGCATCCGCGCCACCCATATCACCGATGCCGACCGCAAGTCGGTGGTGGTGCCGAACAAGACCTTCGTCACCAGCCAGTTGATCAACTGGACGCTGACCGACACCGTCACCCGCATCGTGCTGACCTTCGGCGTCAATCGCGGCAGCGACCTGGCCCAGGCGCAACAGCTGATCATGCAGGCGGTAAAGGAGAATGCGCGCGTCCTGCACGACCCCGAACCCTCGCTGTTCGTCACCCACTATGGCGCCACCACCCTGGATCACGAACTGCGCATCTATGTCCGGGAACTGGGCGATCGCAGTGCCGCCACCGACGAGCTGATCCGCCGGGTCGACCAGCTGCTGCGCGACGCCGGCATCAACCTGCTGTCGACGCCGCAGATGGAGATCACCCTGAAGAATCGTCACGGTGCGGAGAAACAACTGGGCAAAACGACTCTCCTACCTGAAGGGGATGCCCAGCAGGAGGCCGAGGATCCCAAGCCACCCAAGGCCTGACGGCCCCTGCGCAGACGATCCGGAATACCCATGAAACAGCTGCTCGACCTGACCTTTGACAACAGATTCGCCCGCCTGGGCGATGACTTCTCCACCCACATCGACCCCCGGCCGCTGGACGATCCTCGGCTGGTGGTCGCCTCGCCCGCGGCCCTGGCCCTGCTGGATCTGGACCCGGCGGTGGCCGAGACACCCGAATTCACCCAGGTGTTCGCCGGGGCGCAGCTCTGGGACAGCGCCGAACCCCGGGCCATGGTCTATTCCGGTCATCAGTTCGGCTCCTACAACCCCCGCCTCGGCGATGGCCGCGGCCTGCTGCTGGGCGAGGCGGTCAACGACCGCGGCGAGCACTGGGACCTGCACCTCAAGGGTGCCGGTCTCACGCCCTTCTCGCGCATGGGCGACGGCCGCGCCGTGCTGCGTTCTTCCATCCGCGAATTCCTCGCTTCCGAAGCCCTGCATGCCCTGGGCATTCCGACCACCCGCGCCCTGTGCGTGATCGGCTCCGCCACCCAGGTGGTGCGCGAGCGACTGGAAACCGGCGCCACCCTGCTGCGCATGGCCCCCAGCCACGTGCGCTTCGGCCATTTCGAATACTTCTACTACACCCGCCAGCATCAGCTGCTGGAGCAGCTGGGCGAGCATGTGCTGGCCGCGCACTTCCCCGAATTGCTGACGACGCCTGAGCCCTGGACCGCGCTGTTCCGCGAGGTGGTGGAGCGCAACGCCCGGCTGATCGCGTATTGGCAGGCCTATGGCTTCTGCCACGGGGTGATGAACACTGACAACTTCTCGATTCTGGGACTCACCTTCGATTTCGGCCCCTTCGCCTTTCTCGACGACTTCGACGCCCAGTTCATCTGCAATCACTCCGATCACACGGGGCGCTATTCCTACAGCAACCAGGTGCCCATCGCCCACTGGAACCTGGCGGCCCTGGCCCAGGCACTGACGCCCAAGGTGGCGGTGGAGACGCTGCAGGAGAGCATCGCCCTCTTCCTGCCGCTGTACCAGGCGCACTATCTCGACCTGATGCGCCGTCGGCTAGGCCTGCAGGACGCGCGGAACGAAGACCAGGAACTGGTCGAGCGCCTGCTGGCCCTGATGCAGCAGGGCGGCGTGGACTATCACCTGTTCTTCCGCCATCTGGGCGAAGACGAACCTGCCGCGGCGTTGGCCCGGGTGCGCGAGGACTTCATCGACCTGCGCGGTTTCGACGACTGGAGCCAGGCCTATCGCGCCCGCCTGGAGGCCGAAGGCGGTACCGCAGCCGACCGCACCACGCGCATGAATGCGGTCAATCCGCTGTATGTGCTGCGCAACTACCTGGCCCAGCAGGCCATCGAGCAGGCCGAAGCGGGCGACTATCGCGAGGTGCGCCTGTTGCACGAGGTGCTGTCACGCCCCTTCGAGGCCCAGCCGGGACGCGAGCGCTTCGCCCAGCGACCGCCGGACTGGGGCAAGCACCTGGAGATCAGCTGCTCGTCCTGAGAGCCGGCCCTGGCAAGGCGTCCGAACTCAGGCGCCGTTGACCTGGAAGACGTGCCGCAGATAGTGCAGGAAGTCCGGCTCGCCGCCCTGGGCCTTGCCCGGGGCGTCGGAGATCTTGGCCACCGGCTGGCCGTTGCAGCGACTCATCTTGAGCACCATGTTCATCGGCTGCACCCCGGGGATGTCGCAGGTGAAGTGGGTGCCGATGCCGAAGCTCACGTTGATCCGCTCGCGCAGGGCGCGAAACAGCGCCAGGGCCTTTTCCAGATTGAGCGAATCGGAGAACACCAGGGTCTTGGTCAGGGGATCTATGCCCAGCTGCTGGTAATGGGCGATGGCCTTTTCCGCCCACTGCAGGGGATCGCCGCTGTCGTGCCGCAGGCCGTCGAACAGCTTCGCGAAGTAGAGATCGAAATCGCGCAGGAAGGCATCCATGGTGATGGTGTCGGTCAGGGCGATACCGAGCTGACCGCGATACTCGCGCACCCAGCAGTCGAGGGCGGAGATCTGGCTGTCGATCAGTCGCGGCCCCAGTTGCTGGTGCGCCATCAGCCACTCGTGGGCCATGGTGCCCAGGGGCGCGACGTCCAGCTTCCAGGCCAGGTGCACGTTGCTGGAGCCGACGAAGCGACCGGGGAAGTCATCCCTCAGGCTGCGCACCACCATTTCCTGCACCCCGTAGGAGAAGCGCCGCCGGGTGCCGAAGTCGGCCATCTTGAACTCGGCCAGTTCATCGGCGCCCGCTTCCCGTGCCAGCCAGTCGAACTTGCGATAGAGCTGATCCCGCGCCACCTGCAGCGGCAGATCGGCATGGCGCTGGCGATTGCGCACCTCGCTGATCAGCGCCAGGATCGGCACCTCGAACAGGATCAGGTGCAGCCAGGGACCCTTAAGGGTCAGGGTGAAGCGCCCTTCTTCCTCGCCCAGGAACACATAGGAGGGATTGAAGCGAAACAGCCGCAGGAAGCGGATGAAGTCCGGGGTGATGAAGGGGATGCGCTCGAGAAAGGCCAGCTGACCGTCGCTGATGGCGACATCGGCGAGGGCATCGATCTCGGCCTGGATGGCCGCGTGATAGGGCCGCAGGTCTTCGTCGTTGCGGCAGCGAAAGGCCCACTCGACTTCCGCATTGGGATAGTTGTGCAGGACGGCCTGCATCATGGTGAGCTTGTAGAAGTCGGTGTCCAGCAGGCTTTGCACGGCCTGCTCGGAAAAACTATCGGCCATCATCGGCGGGGGCTCGGCAGCTAGAAGTCAGACGACAGGATGCCCAACTTACCGAGGAAGCGAAAGGCGCTTGACCGCCCGAGGGCCTAGCGGTTGTGGGTCTGGGTCATGCCGAAGAGAAACAGCAGCAGGTCCTGGCTACCGGTGCTGGAGGTGGTCAGACTGCGAGCCACCGGCGTCTGGCAATACTCGAGGCCTTCACTGCCGACCACCACCGCCGCCGGCCGCAGCCAGCTCGCATAGGCCAACGTGGTGACCCCGCAGAAAGCCGCGATCAACAAACCTCGAGTAATTTGTGAAGTCATGGTTCTAACCCTCTGATCTTCCGTCCCAACGCCTGTTGGTAAACGTAGAGGAGAGTTCGCCATTGCGCAGCATTCCACGACGAATGGCGGCGTAATTGCAGCATATCCCGACGGGCGGCCGTGTCTATGCCGATGCGCTGGCGACATTTCTCCAGATCGAGCAGGGCGACGGAGAATTCCTTGCCCTGAGGGCCGACCCGCTCGGCCACGAAGATGTGCTTGGGATAGAGGCAGCCGTGTTGCCAGCGGTGCCGATGCATCCGGGCCAGTACCTGGCCCAGGGTGGTCAGGAAACGCTCGTGCTCGGCTTCGCTGAGAGACTGGCCACCACCTTCGGCGTACCACTGATCGAGGTCCTGATAGCCTTCCAGAGCGGCGCTCACCAAGAGCGCGCGCCAGCCGCCCTGGGCATGCCGGGCGTCGCAGAACAGTAGTTCGGGAACCTGAATGCCCAGGTCGCGAAAGGCGATCAGCGCATCGCGCTCGCGCAGGGCAGTGGGACGCCCTAGGGGATGACGCAGACTGCGATAGAGATGGCCGACCTGGCGCTTGACGTAGGCCAGGGTACCGTCGGGAAGTTGCAGGCGCTGAACACCGCTTTCGCCACCGCGGCGGACGTTGGGGGCTTCCACCCAGTCACCCGCGGTGTTCCACCAGCGATCGAAACGCTCTTCGCCTTGCGGTACGGCTCCCATCAGCTGCCTCTCTTATTCTAAATAGCTTCAATTGGCCTTGCGCAGGACATAGACCCGCCACATGGCATAGCCCGGCAGGAAATCCAGGGCGCGGTCGACGACGAAGCCTGCCTGGGCGACCTCCGCCTCGAACTGGCTGCGCTCGACGATGAATCTGTTCTGATAACCGCCACGGTCGCGGCCCTGGGCCTTGCGACGGCGCTCCAGCGCCTGACGCCGCCAGGCCTTGAAGTTGCCATCCACCCACAACGACAGGATGACGCTGTCGCGGGTCACCCGGTGGAACTCCTGCAGCAGGGCCAGTCGGTCCGCCGATTCGCCCACATGGTGAAACAGGCGCATACAGAAAATGCAATCTACAGAATTGTCGGACAGGTCGATAGCGAAAGCCGACGTCTGTAGCGTCTTCACCCGGGCCACGACATCTGCGGGCTGCTGATCACGGGCGGTGGCCAGCATGTTTTCCGAGTAATCGGCACCAATGATCAGGCGATTGCGCTTTTCCGCCAGCAGCGGCCAGAAGCGCCCTGCCCCACTGGGCAGATCCAGCACCAGATTGGGCTGGCCGGCGATGCTCAGGGCCTGCCGCGCCAGTTGCTGGTCGCGCCAGTTGGACAGACGCCGGGCCAGACCGTCCTGATGCTTCAGGTAATACTGGCGGGCGTGGTCGGCGTCGTACTTTTGCGAAAAGGGCAGGTCGATGGGCGCTTTCACGGAGGCGGCTCCTGAGGGAGTGGAGAAGTGCCGCCACCCTACCCGGGCCCCTGTCAAACCCCGGTCAAGCCTTTGTGAAATTTCTGTAACCTTAGTCCGCTAGTCTGTCGGTGCCGAGTGCTATCTCGAAGCGGCAACCGCCCGCCGCGCTTTCACCCAGGGTCACGTGCCAGCCCTGCAGCTGGCAGATCCTGCGCACCAGCGACAGGCCCAGTCCGAGGCCCTCGCCGCGCCCCTCCGCGCCCCGCACGAAGGGCTGGAACATCGCCTCGCGCTGCTCCTCGGGGATGCCGACGCCGCTGTCTTCCACCACGAAACCGTCCGTCCCGACGTGCAGGCCGATATAACCCCGCTCGGTGTAATGCAGCGCATTGCGCAGCAGATTGCTCATCACCGAGCGCAGAAAGGGCTCGTGCCAGAGCCCCTGATCAGCCCCCGGCGCCACGCTCAGCCGCCACTGCAGGCCCTTGGCTTGCACCGCCGCCTGCCACTCCTGCGTCTGCCGCCGCGCCACGTCAGCCAGGGTGGCCCGCGGGGCCTGGGTGTCGTTGTCGCCCTGGTTGCGTGCCAGCGCCAGAAAGGTCTGCACCAGCTCCTGCATCTCCCGCGCGGCGCGGGTCATGCGCTCCAGTGGCCCCTTCGCCCGCGGCGGCAGATCCGGCGTGGCCTCGAGCAACTCGCAGGAGGAATTGATCACCATCAGCGGAGTACGCAACTCGTGGCTGACGTCACTGGTGAACAGCCGCTCCCGGGCCAGGGCAGCACGCAGGCGCTCCAGGGCATCGTCGAAGGCCCCGGCCAGCTCGCCAACCTCGTCCTTGGCGTAGTCCGGCGCCAGGGGCGGGGTTACATCGAGCAACTGGTCACGCCGGCGCACCTGACGCGCCAGCCGTACCACCGGGGCGATCACCCGCCGCGCCAGGGCCCAGCCCAGCAGCCAGGCCAGGGCCACGCTGATCAGGAAGCCGACCAGCACCACCTTGTAGAGCAGGCGTTCGCGCGCCTCGAAATCGCTCTGGTTCTGCAGCAGGACGAAGTGGTTGCCCTCCAGCTCGGCCACATAGGCATAGAAGTACTGTTGGTCCTCTTCCACTTCACTGAAACCGGCCGGCAGCTCGCGCAGGTGCGCCGGCAGCTGTGCCACCTCAGCGAGGGGCACGAAGTACAGGCGCATGTCCGGGTCCAGCACCGGCTGGCCGCCGCGCTTCATGTCGCGCTGCACCATGCGCTCCAGTTCATTGTGCAGATCGGTGGAGATCAGGCGTTCCTCGACGGTGTGCACCGCGGCGACGATCCCCAGGGCAAAGACGCCACCCACCAGAAAGGTCATCAGCACGAAGGCGATGACGATCCGTCGCGACAGGCTCAGGTGATATTCCATGGCTAGTCCTGCTCGACCAGTTTGTAGCCCACGCCGTGAATGGTGCGCAGCAGCGGCTGCTCGAAGGGCTTGTCGACCACCTGGCGCAACTGGTGGACGTGGCTGCGCAGGCTGTCGCTGTCAGGGTAGTCTTCGCCCCATACCGCTTCCTCCAGCACCTCGCGCCGTACCACGTGGGGTGACTTCTGCATCAGCAGAGCGAGAATCTTGAGGCCGATGGGATTGAGCTTGAGCGCCTTGCCGGCGCGACTGACCTCCAGGGTATCGAGGTCATAGCTGAGATCCGCGACCTGCAGCTGGCGGCGCCCGCCACCCTTGGTCCGGCGCATCACCGCTTCGATGCGGGCGGCCAGTTCGGACAGGGCGAAGGGTTTGACCAGATAGTCATCGGCGCCGGAGCGAAAGCCTTCCAGGCGATCGTCGAGTTGATCGCGGGCGGTGAGCATGATCACTGGGGTGTCGCGGCGGGCATCCTGGCGCAACCGCTGGCAGAGGGTGTAGCCATCGATGCCGGGCAGCATGATGTCGAGGATCAGCAGGTCATAGTGCTCGGTCGCGGCCAGGTGCAGGCCCGACAGCCCATCCTGGGCGCAATCCACGCTGTAGCCCTTGAGACTGAGGTAGTCCAGCAGATTGCTGAGGATGTCGCGGTTGTCTTCCACCACCAGGATACGCATGTCGCTGACCTCTTGCCCGAGCCCACCGCGGGCCTCGTTGTCGTCTGTTCCGCACAGAGCCTAACCGGCCCCGGCGGCCTCGACCAGCGCGGGCGGGCCGGCGACCGGCCATAAAAAACCCCGGTGTCCGCGAGGAGCACCGGGGTTGGGCTCGGCCCGGGGGCCGGAGCGGGTGTTACATCATGCCGCCCATGCCACCCATGCCGCCCATGTCGGGCATGGCCGGAGCGGAGTCGTCTTTCGGCAGCTCGGCCACGATGGCTTCGGTGGTGATCAGCAGACCGGCGATGGAGGAAGCGGCCTGCAGCGCGCTGCGGGTCACCTTGGCCGGGTCGATGATGCCGAATTCCAGCATGTCGCCGTATTCGCCGGTGGCGGCGTTGTAGCCGTAGTTGCCGCTGCCCTGCTTGACCTTGTCCAGCACGACGGAGGCTTCGTCACCGGCGTTGGCCACGATCTGGCGCAGCGGGGCTTCGACGGCGCGACGCAGGATGTTGATACCGGCGTTCTGCTCTTCGTTGATGCCTTTCAGGTCCTTCAGGGCGTCCAGGGCACGTACCAGGGCGACACCGCCGCCAGGCACCACGCCTTCTTCCACGGCAGCGCGGGTAGCGTGCAGGGCGTCTTCAACGCGGGCTTTCTTCTCTTTCATCTCGACTTCGGTGGCAGCGCCAACCTTGATCACGGCAACACCGCCGGCCAGCTTGGCCAGACGCTCTTGCAGCTTCTCTTTGTCGTAGTCGGAAGAGGTTTCTTCGACTTGGGCACGGATCTGCTTGATGCGGGCCTGGATGTCGACTTCCACGCCGGCGCCGTCGATGACGGTGGTGTTTTCCTTGTTCAGGACCACACGCTTGGCTTGACCCAGGTGCTCCAGAGTGGTGCTTTCCAGGCTCAGGCCGACTTCTTCGGAGATGACGGTACCGCCGGTCAGGATGGCGATGTCCTGCAGCATGGCCTTGCGACGATCACCGAAGCCCGGCGCCTTGACGGCAGCGACCTTGACGATGCCGCGCATGTTGTTGACCACCAGGGTGGCCAGCGCTTCGCCTTCGACGTCTTCGGCGACGATCAGCAGCGGGCGACCGGCCTTGGCGACCGATTCCAGCACCGGCAGCAGTTCGCGGATGTTGGAGATCTTCTTGTCGACCAGCAGCAGCAGCGGGCTGTCCAGCTCGGCCGACATGGTGTCGGGCTTGTTGATGAAGTAGGGCGACAGGTAGCCACGGTCGAACTGCATGCCTTCGACGACGGACAGTTCGTTTTCCAGGCCCGAGCCTTCTTCGACGGTGATGACGCCTTCCTTACCCACTTTCTCCATGGCTTCGGCAATGATGTTGCCGATGCTTTCGTCGGAGTTGGCGGAGATGGTGCCTACCTGGGCGATGGCCTTGCTGTCGGCGCAGGGCTTGGACAGGTTCTTCAGCTCGGCGACGACGGCAGCGGTGGCCTTGTCGATGCCGCGCTTCAGATCCATCGGGTTCAGGCCGGCGGCCACGGACTTCAGGCCTTCGGTGACGATGGCCTGGGCCAGCACGGTGGCGGTGGTGGTGCCGTCGCCGGCAGCGTCGTTGGCCTTGGAGGCCACGTCTTTCACCAACTGGGCGCCGATGTTCTCGATGCGATCCTTGAGCTCGATCTCCTTGGCGACGGACACGCCGTCCTTGGTGATCATGGGAGCACCGAAGCTGCGCTCCAGAACCACGTTACGGCCTTTCGGGCCCAGGGTGGCCTTGACCGCGTCGGCCAGGGTGTTGACACCGATCAGCAGCTTCTTGCGCGCGGAGTCACCGAATTTGACGTCTTTTGCAGCCATGTTCTGTTTCCTCTAAGAAATTCGAAAAGTGAGCGGGAATCAGCCTTCGATAACGGCCAGGATTTCGGACTCAGCCATCACCAGCAGTTCTTCGCCATCGACCTTGATGGCGTTGCTGCCGGAATAGGGACCGAAAACCACCTTGTCACCCACTTTCACCGCCGGAGCACGGACATCGCCGTTGTCCAGCACGCGTCCAGTGCCTACGGCAACCACTTCACCGCGGTTCGGCTTTTCGGCAGCCGAGCCCGGCAGCACGATGCCACCCGCGGATTTGGTCTCTTCTTCGCTGCGACGAATCACAACGCGATCATGCAGAGGACGAAGCGCCATTGTCGTATCTCCCAAAGTTCTAAGTGTTTCCAGCGCCGATGACTGCATCGGCAGTTTGTTTTTACCGGCTGCGCCGGGTGCGCCCCGTGCATGACAGGACGCGAAACCTGCTCGCCTTGCGGCGACAACCTTGCGGTGTCCGGTACATGAGGTTGTCGCCAGGCATTTCAAGGGCGGCAGGCAAAATTTTTAGCGTTTTTGCTCGTCGCGGTGCACCACTTCACCCTCGATCACCTCGGGGCGATGGGGCGCGCCCTGACCGGCGCCCGGCTGATAGCCCTGGGCACCGGGATTGCGCCGGGTCACCCGGCCGATCACCGCGCCCAGCAGGGCCTTGCGGGTCACCGGCAAGAGGCAGACGAGCGCCAGAACGTCGCTGATGAAGCCCGGGAAGATCAGCAGGGCGCCGGCGATCGCCAGGGTCAGGCCCTGGATGACTTCCTGCTCGGGCATCTGCCCCTGGGCCAGTCGCATGCGGATGCGCCAGAGGGTGGTGAAGCCGGCGACGCGCAGCAGGGCGACGCCGACCAGAAAGCTCAGCAGCAGCAGGGCGAAGGTGGCGAGCACGCCGATTTCACTGCCGATCTTGATGAGTACGGCCAGTTCCACAAAGGGGAACAGCAAGAAGAGTAAGGCGGTCACGCGCATCTCAGGTCCTTCACGGTGGAAGCCGGTTGAAAGACAGGAGATGGAGGCGGTCAAGCCGATTTCAAGGTCGCCGCCAGGCGCCCGGCACAAACGACAAGGCCGCGAAAGTCGCGGCCTTGAGGGGGTTGCCCAGGGTCAGGGAAATATCGGGTTACCAGGACACGCCGACGCCGGCGGTGTACTCGGTCTGGTTGACGTTGCCTTCGGCACCGCTGGTCAGTTCCTTGGACGCCTTGAGGTTCAGCGACGCCCAGTTGGTCACCTTGTATCTCAGGCCGACATCGCCGTCGAAGGTGAAGTTGGCGGTGTTGTCCAGCGGACGACCCAATTCACCCGTGGTGAAGAACTGGATGGTCTGACCGTACAGATAGCGGTTGTAGTCCCACTTCATGCTCGCCGAGAGGAACTGGTCGGAGCCGCCGTCCGCATACTGGTAGCGATTGTGGTTGAGCAGGCCGGTGAGCGAGAAGGCACCCAGTTCGTTGTCCCAGAACTGGTAACCGGGACCGGTACCCAGGGTCCGCTGCTTGGCCAGCGCCTGGATCCAGTCGCGCTTGTATTCGGCGCGGCCCTGCCAGAAGAATTTCTCGTCGAAGAAGCGATCCAGGGCGTATTGCAGATCGTACTTGTTGGTCGAGACGGTATCGTTGGCCTTGTAGCGGTCGTAGCTGCCGTTGGCGTTGTGCCGCAACATGCCATGCCGCGCCTGGGTCTTGAAGTCGATGTCGTACTTCTGGCTGTCCTCGGACGAGCTGATGTAGTCCAGGCCGGCGTCGATGTTGCCTTTCCAGGCGAAGTCGCGCAGGAAGGGCCGCGGCGGCACGATCTGGGTGATGCTGGCCAGGGGGACGGTCTGCTGGCCATCGGTGGTGGTGACCACCACCTGGCCGTCGTCGGCCGGCTTGAGGCTTTCCACCGGGAAATCGGGTTCGTACTTGCCGCGCTGGACGATGACGGGCTTGTCACGCTGCAGCGTCTTGATCTTGTCCCAGGACAGGGGAATGTTGCCGCCGTATTCGGTCTGCAAGAGCAGCTTCTTGCTGTCCAGCAGCTTGATGGTTCCGGTCAGACGATCGCCGTTCTTGAGCCAGACGGTGTCGGCATGGGCGAAAGAGGCGAGTGACAACAGTGCGAGCGAGGAGAGCAATCGAAAACGCATGGGCACCAGGACACCTTTGGGTGGACTTGGGTGGAAAGGTAACGAAACGAGAGGGGCGCGATTATCCGGGTGCCAGAGGCTCGCGCAACCACTCCTGGGTAAAAGTTAGGCAAGTTTCCGGAAATACTGCCCAAAGGTCGGCCGTCTTGGGAGAATGCGGCAGCTCGACACGTTTCAGCACCACCGTAACCAAACTTTTCGGCACACTGGCACTCTTCTCCCCCGGAGCAGCAGGGCGTCATGCGTGCATCCCCTCCCCTCGAATCCCGTCGCCAGGCCGTCTTCCTGGCACTGGCCGCCATTCCCGCGGGGCGGGTGGTCAGCTATGGCCAGCTGGCGGAACTCGCCGGGCTCGGTCGCGGAGCCCGCTGGGTGGGCTGGGTGCTGGGGCGCTTGCCGGAGGGCAGTACCCTGCCCTGGCATCGGGTGATCGCGGCGGACGGCCGGCCGAGCCTGACCCAGGACAGCCCCTCTGGCCGGGAGCAACGCGAGCGGTTGCGGGCCGAGGGTGTACTGCTGCACGAGGACCGGGTGGACATGCGTCGGTACCGGTGGAATCCAGCTGAGAGTGTCGAGTAGAGTGCGCGTTTTTTCCGAGCCCAAGGGCATGTTTGCACGTTTCTGGCGAGAAGCCGTCACCACCTATAAATCCAAGGCCTGCCTGGCCCTGCTGCTGCTGGGTTTCGCCGCGGGCCTGCCGGCCATGCTGGTGTTTTCCACCCTGTCGGTCTGGCTGCGCGAAGCAGGCGTGAGTCGCGAGACCATCGGCTATGCCAGCTGGATCGGCCTGGCCTATGCCTTCAAGTGGGTCTGGTCGCCCATGCTCGACCTGTGGAAGCTGCCGCTGATCGGCAAGCTCGGACGACGACGCTCCTGGCTGGTGCTGTCGCAGATCCTGGTGGGCCTGGGGCTGATCGGCATGGCGCTGTGCAATCCGCAGCAGCACCTGGAGCAACTCATCGCCCTGGCCGTGCTGGTGGCCTTCGCCTCGGCCACCCAGGACATCGCCGTGGACGCCTATCGCCTGGAGATCGCCGACGACGATCGCCAGGCCGCCCTCGCCGCCTGCTACATGACCGGCTATCGCATCGCCGCCCTGCTGGCCAGCGCCGGTGCCCTGTTTCTCGCCGAGGAGCTGGGCTCGTCCCGGCTGGGCTACAGCCAGAGCGCCTGGGCCACCACCTACATGCTGTTCGCCCTGCTGGTGCTGCCGGGCCTGGTGACCAGCGTGCTGATCCGCGAACCCGAGCCGGTGGCGCCCATGGCCATGGCGGAATCGCGCTTCGGCTTCAATCACCAGCTGGTGGCGGTCGCCCTGCTGCTGGTGATGCTGATTTCCATCCCCGCCGCCATCAATGCCGCCATCGCCCAGGCCTGGCCACGCGCCCTGCTCTACAGCCTGTTCATCGTCGGCTGCCTGTCGCCCTGGGGCCGCTATTGCTCCAAGCCCCTGAGCGATCTCATGCGCCGCATGCGCGAGCCCCTGCGATTGCGCGATGCGGCCAATGCCGAAGAACTGCCGCGCTTCGACTTCGTCCACCAGATGGTCTCGGTGATCCTGCTGATCGTGCTGATCGTGGCCGCCACCGGCGGCCTGTCGGCCCTGGCCGGCGGCTACTGGCCGCGCGGTCTGATGTACGGCCTGATCGTCTGGCTGTGCCTGACCGCGCCGGGGCGCCGGCTGATGGCACCGGTGCTGACCCCCATCACCGAATTCATCCAGCGCTACCAGTGGCAGGCGCTGCTGCTGCTCGGCCTGATCTCCACCTATCGGCTGTCCGACACGGTCATGGGGGTGATGGCCAGCGTCTTCTATATCGACGTGGGCTACAGCAAGGAAACCATCGCCGGGGTCAGCAAGATCTTCGGGGTATTCATGACCCTGTTCGGCGCGGGCCTGGGCGGCGTGCTGATCACCCGGGTAGGCATCCTGCCGATCCTTTTCCTCGGCGGCGCCGCTTCGGCGCTGACCAATCTGCTGTTCGTGGTGATCGCCTCCACCGGCGCCAACGTGCCGCTGCTGATCGCCACCATCTGCGCCGACAACGTCAGCGGCGGCATGGCCACCTCGGCCTTTGTCGCCTATCTGTCGAGTCTGACCAACCTCAGGTTCTCGGCCACCCAGTACGCCATGCTCAGCTCGCTGATGCTGCTGTTGCCGCGCCTGCTGGGCGGCTATTCGGGGGCCATGGTCGAGCACGTCGGCTACAGCTCGTTCTTCTCCCTGACCGCGCTGATGGGGGTGCCGACGCTGTTGCTGATCGCGGTACTCTGGCTGCGCCAGCGGCGCGATCCCGCCGTCGTCAAGACCGGCGGGAGCTGAGCGGGACCTAGGCGGCGGGGCTGGACTCGCCCTGCGCCTCAGCGACCGGTGCAGTGTTGGCGAAGTGCACCACTCGCTGCGGGAAGGGAATGCCGATACCCACCGCGCCCAGGCGGTCGCGGACCTGCTCGTTGAGCATGAACATCAGCGGCCAGTAGTCGCCGCTGTCGGTCCAGAAGCGCAGCGATAGGGTGATGGCGCTGTCGCCCAGGGCCGATACCACCACTTCGGCGGCCGGATCCCGATGCACCCGCGAGTCTTCCGCCAGCGCCAGCAGCACCTCGCGGCCCTTCTGCAGATCGGCCTCGTAATCCACGCCGACATCGAAGATCACCTTGCGCTTGGGCTGGCGCGAGTAGTTGGTGATGATGCCGTTGGACAGGTTGCCGTTGGGGATGGTGACGGTCTTGTTGTCCCCGGTCAGCAGGATGGTGTGGAAGATCTGGATGGAATTCACCGTGCCCAGCACGCCCTGGGCTTCGATGAATTCACCGACGCGAAAGGGGCGGAAGGTCAGGATCAGCACACCGCCAGCGAAATTCGACAGGCTGCCCTGCAGTGCCAGACCCACGGCCAGACCGGCCGCACCGATGATGGCGACAAAGGAGGTCGTGGCGATGCCGATCATGGACGCCGCGCTGACCGCCAGCAGGATCTTGAGGATAATGCTGATCAGGCTGCCGAGGAAACTCAGCAGTGCCGGGTCGGCGCCATGGTGGGCCGCCAGGCCGCTGGCCTTGGCCGAGACCTTGTTGATCAACCACCAGCCGATGGCCAGGGTCAGCAGCGCCAGCAGCACCCGGCCGGAGTACTGCAGGACAATGGGTAGCCAGCCCGCGGTCATCGCCAGCAGGTGGTTGTATTGGTTTTCGATATCCAAACGGCGTCTCCTGTTACCTCTTCAGTCAGATGCCGCCGCGCTCGGCGGCGACCCTAAAGGGAGTCAGCTCAATCACGGAAGTTCTGGTATTGCAGCGGCATGTCCAGGGACTGGCCGCGCAGCAGGGCGATGACCTCCTGCAACTCGTCGCGCTTCTTGCCGGTGATGCGCACCTGCTCGCCCTGGATGGCGGCCTGGACCTTGATCTTGCTGTCCTTGATCAGGGCGACGATCTTCTTCGCCAGCTCCTTGTCGATCCCCTCGCGCAGGACGGTCTCCTGCTTGACGGACTTGCCGGACGCATAGGCATCCTTGACCTCCAGGCACTGGACGTCGATCTTGCGCTTGGCCAGGTTGACCTTGAGGATCTCCAGCATCTGTTCGAGCTGGAAGTCGGCATCGGCGGTGAGGGTCACCGTCAGGTCCTTGGCTTCGAAGCTGCCCTTGCCGCGCAGGTCGTAGCGGCGATCAAGGTCCTTGATGGCGTTGTCGACGGCATTGGTGACTTCGTGCTTGTCCAGCTCCGATACCACGTCGAAGGAAGGCATGGATTTTCTCCTCGGTTGCGATGGGGCAGCCTTGACGCTGCGGCATGACCGACCATTATAACGACTGACCCTAGCCTTGCAGGAATCCAACCATGCCCCGCGAATCCACCCTGGAGTCACAGTTGTGAGCTGGCACGTACTGGGTGCCGGCAGTCTCGGCGGACTCTGGGCCGCGCGACTGTTTCGCGGTGGCGAACCGGTCCGGCTGATCCTGCGTGACCGTACGCGTCTGGCGCAGTATCGCGCCGGCGGCGGACTGCAACTCAGCGAAGGCGACACCACCAGCCTCTATCCGCTGCCGGCCGAGACGCCCGAGGCCGGCAATCCGATCCGCCGGCTGATCCTCGCCTGCAAGAGCTATGACGCCGAAGAAGCCATCGCCAGCGTCGCCGCGCGACTGGAACCAGAGGCCGAGATCCTGCTGCTGCAGAACGGCCTGGGCAGCCAGGATGCCGTGGCCGCCCGGGTCCCGCGGGCGCGCTGCCTGAGAGCCAGCACCACCGAGGGGGCCTATCGCGAGACCGACTTTCATGTGGTGGCGGCCGGCGCCGGGCAGATCTGGATCGGCGACCAGCTCGGCAGCCATACCCCGCCGCCCTGGCTGGACACCCTCGCGCAATTGGGTTTCCCGGTGCGCTGGACCGACGACATCGACGCCCGGCTGTGGCGCAAGCTGGCGATCAATTGCGCCATCAATCCGCTGACCGTGCTGCATCGCTGCCGCAACGGCGAGCTACGCCAGCACGCAGCGGAAGTAGCGGCGCTCTGCAACGAACTCGCGGCCCTGCTGGAAGCCATGGGCCTCGCCCCGGCGGCCCAGGGGCTGCAGCAGGAGGTCGAGGCGGTGATCGCCGCCACGGCCAACAACCGTTCTTCGATGCTGCAGGACGTGGAGCGCGGCCAGCGTACCGAGGTGAGCCATCTGCTCGGTCATGCCCTGCCGATCGCCGGGCGCCTGCGCCTGCCGGTGCCGCATCTGACGGACCTCCAGCAGCGGTTGCGGACCCGGCTCGCGGAGCGCGGATTGCCCGAGGACTAGCTGCGGGCTACCCTGCCCGCTTCCCTGTTGCCGCGGCTGCCTCATGATCCTCGCCAAACGCCTGAAGAATCTCCCGGTCGGCCGCAAGTTGCTGGCCGCCCTGCTGGTGATGATGATCGCGGTGCTGGTGGTGGCCAACGTGACCTTCATCAGTGCCGCCTACTGGATCTCCCAGGAAAGCGTGGCGCCCCAGGCGTTGCAGACTCTGGGCCGGCTGTTCGCCAGCCCGGTGCTCAGTCGCGAGGTGCTGGCCTCGCCGGAAGCGGCCCAGGTGCAGTTGCGCCAGCTGGACGGCTATGCGCCGCTGCGCCTGGCCGCGGTCTACGACAGCCAGGGCCAGCGCCTGGCCGAGTTGCACAACGGTGATCGCCTGCAGGTACCCGCGCGCTTCGAAGAGCTGCAGACCTGGCGCCTGCGGGAATTCCGTACCAACCTGCTGGTGGAACTGCCGCGCCCCGAGGGCCCACCCGGGCATCTGCTGCTGGTGGCCAGCAGCGAGCTGCCGGGCGCCTTCTACCGCGGCACCCTGACCGCCAGCCTGGCGATCCTGACCTTCAGCATCCTGCTCTGGCTGGTGGTGGCACGACAGATCAAGCGACTCATCACCCTGCCGATCCGCGAGCTGGAAGAACTTTCCCGCCAGGTGACCCGCGAGGAAAATTATTCGCTGCGCGCCAGCAAGGGCAGCGAGGACGAACTGGGTCGCCTGGCGGAATCCTTCAACACCATGCTCGGCCGCATCCAGGGCCGCGAGCAGCAACTCAAGCGCGCCCGCGACGACGCCCAGTACGCCGTGCTGCAGGCCCAGAGCCTGGCCGAGGAGACGCGCCGCTCCAACCGCAAGCTGGAACTGGAGGTGCAGGTCCGCGGCAAGATCGAGAAGAAGCTCACCGGCTTCCAGAACTACCTCAACAGCATCATCGATTCCATGCCCTCGGCGCTGATCGCGGTGGACGAGCAGTTCTACGTCACCCAGTGGAACCAGGAGGCCACCCACCTCTCCGGCACCCAGCTGGACGAAGCCCTGAACCAGCCGGTGTTTCTCGCCTTTCCCTCGCTCAAGCCGTTCCTGCCGCAGCTGAGTCGCACCGCCGAATTGCTGCGGGTGGAAAAGGTTGAGCGGGTGACCTGGGCGCTCACCGATACCCCGCGCCACTACACCCTGACCTTCTACCCGCTGATGGGCGGCGCCGGGCGCGGCGTGGTGATCCGCATCGACGACATCACCCAGCGCCTCAACATGGAAGAGATGATGGTGCAGTCGGAAAAGATGCTCTCGGTGGGCGGCCTGGCCGCCGGCATGGCCCACGAGATCAACAATCCCCTGGGCGCCATCCTGCACAACGTGCAGAACATCCGCCGGCGGCTGTCGCCGGAGTTGCCGAAGAATCTCGAGCAGGCCGCCGAATCCGGCGTCGAGCTCAATGCGGTAAATTGCTACCTGGAGAGCCGGCAGATCCCGCGGCTGCTCGACGGCATCCACCAGGCCGGCAGCCGCGCGGCCAAGATCGTCAGCCACATGCTGGCCTTCAGCCGGCGCAGCAATCGCAAGATGGAAGCCAGCGAATTGCCGCCGCTGATCGACCAGGCCATCGAGATCGCCGGCAACGACTTCGACCTGGCGGAAGGCTTCGACTTCCGCACCCTGTCGATCATCCGCGAATTCGATCCGGCACTGGGGCCGGTGCCGGTGATCGGCAATGAACTGGAGCAGGTGCTGCTCAACCTGCTGAAGAACGCCGCCCAGGCGATCCACCTGCGCGACGACGAGGAAGAAGGCGAATACGGCCGCATCACCTTGCGCACCAGGCTGCGCGGCGGCTGGGCGGAGATCCAGGTGGAAGACAACGGCATCGGTATCCCCGAGGATATCTGCAAGCGCATCTTCGAGCCCTTCTTCACCACCAAGGAGGTGGGCCAGGGCACCGGTCTGGGCCTGTCGGTGTCGTACTTCATCATCACCAACAACCACAAGGGGCAGATGGAGGTGCACTCCACGCCCGGCGTAGGGACCTGCTTCACCCTGCGCCTGCCGCTCATCCAGGCCGACTTCGACACAGCCTAGGCTTGTCTGAAAAGTGCCTGTGCTCGGCCATGCTGCGTTAAAAATCACCTGGATCGCCAGCCCGGTCGAAATGCTCATCTACTCTTCGTAAACTCCGCTTCCTCACCGATTTTTGCCTTGCCTGACCGTCGCTCGGCGACTTCTCAGACAAGCCCTTAGAACCTCATCAGGAGCTGCGCCATGGGTTTTCGCCTTACCGAGATCTACACCCGCCAGGGCGACGCCGGCGATACCGGCCTGGCCGACGGCAGCCGGGTACCCAAGGATCATCCGCGCATCGAGGCCATCGGCGCGGTGGACGAACTCAACAGTGCCCTGGGTCTGCTGCTCGCCGAGCTGGCGGACGATACCCGCCTGGCCGAGGTGAGCGACGCCCTGGCACCCTGCCAGCACCGGCTGTTCGATCTCGGTGGTGAATTGGCCATGCCCAGCTATCGCGCCCTGCAGCCGGTGGAGATCGAGCGCCTGGAAGGCGCCATCGATCACTGGAACGCCGAACTGGGGCCGCTGGAGAACTTCATCCTGCCCGGCGGCTCGCGCGCCGTGGCCCAGGCCCATGTCTGCCGTACCCTGGCCCGCAGTGCCGAGCGGCGCTGCCGCAGCCTGCACGCGGTGGAGCCGCTGGAAGGCCAGGGCCTGCCCTATCTCAATCGGCTGTCCGACCTGCTGTTCGTCGCCGCCCGCATCGTCGCTCGGCGCCAGGGGCTGAGCGAGGTGCTCTGGCAGGCCGCACGGCCATGAGCGCGCCGGCCGCACCCGCCGCGCCACCACCGCGCCGCCACGAGGGCCTGCTGGCGCTGTGGGACGGCCTGATCCTGATCCTGGTCTGCGTGAACCTGGCGCTGATCCTGTTCGACAGCCTCTATGCCCTGGGACCGCTCAACCAGGCCCTGGCCGCGGTGCTGCCCGGCTTCCACGCCTTCTATGGCGAACGCATCCATGCCCATTTCACCCGCATCGACCTGGTGTTCGTCGCCTTCTTCCTCGCCGATGTGCTGCTCGGCTGGCTGGTGGCGGTGGTCGAGCGCCGCCATGCCCGCTGGTACCACTATCCCTTCATCCACTGGTACGACGTGCTCGGCTGCATTCCCCTGGGCGGCTTCCGCCTGCTGCGGGCGCTGCGCATCGTCTCGCTGCTCCTGCGCCTGCAGCGCCTGGGGCTGATCGACATGCGCGGCTGGCGGCCCTATCGGCTGTTCAACCACTACTACCAGCTGCTCATGGAAGACCTTTCGGATCGGGTGATGATCAAGATCTGCGGCGAATTGCAGGACGAACTCAACACCCGCGACGACTTCTCCCAGAGCGTGATCGACCGCGTCATCCGCCCGCGCAAGCAGCGGCTGATCGACGGCATGGCGCTGCGCATCCAGGCAATGGTGGAACAGGGCTACAGCCAGAATCGCGCCACCCTGGAACGCCTGGTCGGCGACGTGGTGCAGGGCGCCCTGGACGAGAATCCCGACTTGGCCCGGCTCAAGCGTCTGCCCATGGGTGAGCGCCTGGCCGACACCCTGGACGGGGTGCTCACCGATATCGTCAACGGCCTGGTCCGGGAAGCGGCGGCCAGTCTGCGCACCCGCGACTTCCGCGCCCTGGCCAGTCGCCTGGCCGATCACGGCTTCGATCAGAGTCTGCCCAGCGGCGCCCAGGACAATGCCCTGGACGAGGTGCTGGTGGAGATCCTCGAGGTATTCAAGCAGAAGGTCCTGCAGCGCCGGCTCGATCAGCTCGATGGCGAACTCTGGCCGCAGGAGTGGCAGCGCAACGAGATCGATCCGATCAACGCGCCCCGGCGCTGATCTGCTGCTGCAGATTCTGCACTTGGGTCTGCAGGGTGGTGATGTTGCGGGTGGTCTGCAGGCGGAAGGCGTCGAATTCCTTGCTGTCCGGGCCCACCGGGCGGGCGTCCAGTTCGCTGCGCAATACCAGCAGGTCCTGCTGCATCTCGCCAAGCGCCTGGTTCTGGGCGCTGGGTTTCTTCAGCGCGGCGATGTCGGCCTGCAGCGCCTTGTTCTGCGCATTGAGGCTGGCCACCTGCTCGCTCAGGCTGGCGGTCTGCGCCAGGCCGTTCTTCAGTGTGGTCTGCTCCTCGGCCAGGGCCTTGAGCCGGGTATCCACCTCGCCGCTGCCGGTCTGCACCGTCTGCACCGCGGTGGAGAGGTTCTGCAGACGGTTGTCCTGGGCCTGCTGGTTGTCCGTCACCCCCTGCTGCTGGCGGGTGAGTTCGGCGACCTTGGTCTGCAGCGTCTTGACCTGCAGCAGCAGGGCCTCGCGACTGGTGGTGCCGGAGGATTCACTCTCCACCAGCTTGCCGGAGATGTCCCTCAGGCGACCCTGGGCGTCTTCGCTGATGCGCGCGAAGTTTTCCTGGGTGGCCACCACCTGCTCCTGCATCAGCACCAGTTGCTGATGACTCCACCAGGCGACCCCGGCCAGGGCCAGGGTCAGGGCCGCGACCAGCACCCACAGCGGCGCGGTGGAAGGCCCGCGGCGTACCGGGCGGGAGTGACCGGCAGCGGGTTCGCGATAGACCTCTTCGGCCTCGACCGGACGCCGACTGCCGGGACGGCGATCGTCGCGCTCCGGGGTCAGACTCGGGACGTTATCCATTTCATCGAGAAGATCGTTGCGCATGGCAGACCTGTGAGCAGAGGCAAGAAGACGGAATCGCGGCCAGTATAACGGCCGTCGCCATGGACGCGACGCAGCCGGCACGCGGATTGGCCCCGGGAGCGTGCGCCGAAACGCAGTCTGCGTCGATAGCAAAGCGCCAGCATGCCCTGCCCTGGGTGCGCTGAGGATTGCCGCTAGATCGGTCCGCTATGGGCCTGGGGCGCCCGCGGGCGATATTCTTCCAGGGCGCTCCAGGAACTGGCCTCGGGCAGGTAGCCGAAGGCCTCCTGGGCGGCACGGATGTCCAGCGTGAAGGGGCTGTCGAGCAACTCGGGCCAGCAGGATTCATGACCCGGGGTGCGCAAGCGGGCATAGAGGCGCCGGGGATCGAAGGCCTTGCGCTCGACCACCGGCGGCAGCTCGAAGCGGCGCAGCAGGAAGTTGATCGCGTCCCAGCACACCAGGGGCTGGCCATCGCTGAGGTTGAAGACCTTGCCGTGGGTGGCGGCGGGTTGCCTGAGCAGCAAGGTCACCAGGGCCTTGCGCAGGTTGCCGGCGCTGGTGAAGTCCCAGCGATTGAGACCGTTGCCACTACGCCCCAGCTGCCTGGCCTTGGCCCGCTCCAGCAACCAGCGCGCCCAGTCGCGATCGGCCAGACCGAGCACCTGGGCCGGCCGCAACACCATGACCTGGGGGCCGAATTCACCGGCGGCCAGGACCAGGCGCTCCAGTTGCAGGCGGCGCTGGGCCTCGCGGCTCCTTGGCTTTGCCGGCACCTGGTCTTCCTTGAGCGCTTCGCCGCCGCTTTCGTAGAGGCGCGCGGACGACACATAGACGAATTGCGCGACCTGCTGCTGCAGGGCGGCTTCGATCAGCACCTGACCGTGATCCAGATCGGCGGCGCTCGGCACGCCGGCCACGTCGGTGCAGTGGGCGATGGCGTCGATGTCGTCGCACAGCGCCACCACCTGCGCGGGCTGGTCGAGCAGGGCCGGGTGGTAGTCGGCGCCGCGCTCGACCAGGGCGTCCAGGGTCGCCCCGGGGCGGCCGTGCACCCGCACCAGTTGGCCGCGGTCGAGCAGATCGCAGGCCAGACCCGCACCGAGCGCCTCGCTGGCGCCCGTGATCAAGATACGCATGTCGCTGGGATTCCCGAACCTGTCCGCGGTCGCCGAGGACGACCCAGGGACCAGTGTAACCAAAGCCTTCGGCAGGCGCCGCTAGTCGCGCACCAGCCACTGGCCGGCGACGCCCTCCAGATGGCGGGTCAGCGCCTGCAGGGCGACACCGCCATTGCGCCAGTGATGCCAGAACAGCGGGACATCCACCCAGTGACCGGGCGCCAGATCCACCAGGGCACCACTGGCCAGGGCGGCCGCACTCTGGATATCGGGCAGCAGACCCCAACCGATACCGCTTAGGGCCATCTGCTGGAAACCTTCGGCGGACGGGCAGAGGTGGTAGTCGAAGGGCGCGGTGACACCGAGCTGCTCCAGGTAGCGGTGCTGCAGGCGATCGTCCGGGCCGAAGACGATGGCGGGCGCGCGCACCAGGGCCTGGGCGATCGGCCGCCCGGTCAGCCAGCGGGCACAGAAATCCGGACTGGCCACGGCGCGATAACGCATGGCGCCCAAGGATCGCACCCGGGCGCCCGCCAGGGGCTGACCACTGGCGCAGAGGCAGGCCGCCACCTCGCCCGCGCGCATACGGCGCAGCACCACGTCCTGATCCTCTACCACCAGATCCAGCAGCAGCCCCTGCTCCACCAGCCAGGGGCCAACCGCGGCCGGCCACCAGCTGGCCAGGCTGTCGGCGTTCAGGGCGATACGGAGCCGCTGCGGCACCTCTTCGGCCAGTCCCGGCACCTCGCTGCCCAGATCGGCTTCCAGCAGCCGGACCTGCTGGATATGGCGCAGCAGCCGCAGACCCGGCGCGGTAGGCTGGGGCGGTGTCTCCCGCACCAGCACCGCCTGGCCGACCCGGGCTTCGAGCAACTTGATGCGCTGGGACACCGCCGATTGCGACAGGCCCAGCCGGCGCGCCGCCCGCTCGAAGCCGCCCTCTTCCACCACCACCGCCAGGGCTTCCAGCAACTTGTAGTCGATCATCGATTCAGCTAATGCTGCATAAGGAATATTGGTTTTTCTTATACACCCAGACCCGGCAAGGTGGCAGCCATTCCTGGACAACAAGGCGACACCCTTGCAATGAACAGCTACTTCACCGGCCTCTTGACCATGGCCAGTCTCATCATGGCGCTGGGCGCCCAGAACACCTATCTGCTGGCTCAGGGGCTGCGCCGCGAGCACCATCTGGCCATCGCCGCCTTCTGCCTCACCTGCGACGTGATCCTGGTGGCCGCCGGCGTGCTGGGCCTGGCCGCGCTGATCCAGCACAGCCCGCTGCTGGTGGACATCCTGCGCTGGGGCGGCGCGGCCTTTCTGCTCTGGTACGGCGCCCAGGCGCTACGCCGGGCCTGGCGGCCGGCGGCCATCGACAAGCTGGAGACCACGAGTCCGCGCAGCCGGCGGCAGGCATTGCTCGCCGCGGCGGCCGTCTCCCTGCTCAATCCCCATGTCTATCTGGACACGGTGCTGCTGGTGGGCTCCCTGGGCAGCCAGCAGGCCGCGCCCCTGGCCTATGTGTTCGGCGCCGCCACCGCCTCCATGCTGTGGTTTTTCGGACTTGCCCTGGGCGCGGCCTGGGCCGCACCCTACCTGGCCCGTCCGGGGGTGTGGCGACTGATCGATCTGCTGGTGGCCGGGGTGATGTTTGCCGTCGCGGTGCAGTTGCTGGTCTCGACCTGAGGCTGGCCTTCGCCCGGCGAGCGCCCTAAGCTGCGGCTCTGCGTTTCCTGTCGAGAGTCCCTATGCCCTTCGCCCGCTCGCTCCGCAGCCAGAGCCTGCTCCTGTTCGGCGGCAGTCTGCTGCTGATGCTGCTGATCGCCCTGGCCGGCTTCGCCCTACTTTCCCGCGAACTGCACCGCTACCAGCACCTGATCGAGGGCCCGCTGGAGCGGCTGGTGGAGATCGACGACACCCACCTGACCTTCAAGATCCAGGTGCAGGAGTGGAAGAACTTTCTCCTGCGCGGTGGCGATGCCGACACCGCCGAGCGCTATTGGCAGGCCTTTCTAACCCGCGAAGCCGAGGTCGATCAGCGACTGCAACAGCTGGCCACCCGCGTCGACCCCGAGTTGCAACCGCGACTCCAGGCGCTGCGGACCCAGCACGGGCGTCTGGGCGAGCGCTATCGCGCCGGCCATGCCGCCTATCTCGCCCATGACCGCGATCCACGCCGCGGCGATGCCGAGGTCCGCGGTATCGACCGCGAGACCGCCGAAGGCTTCGCCGCCCTGGTCGATGAACTGCACGGCCGTACCGCCGCGCAGATCGCCACCATCCGCGCCGAGGCCCAGCGCGACATCCTGCTCGCCGGCCTGGCCCTGCTGCTCTGTGGCGGCGGCCTGCTGTTCCTGGGGGTCAGGCTGGTGGAGCGGCGGCTGGTGGACCCGCTGGTGACCTGCGCCCGGCAACTGGGGCTGCTGGCGCGCGGGCGCTTCGGCGAGCGCCTGCCCGGCGGGCGCGATGACGAACTGGGCCGCCTGACCCTGAGCACCAATCTCCTGCGCGACGCCGCCGTCCAGCACACCCACGAGCTGCGTCATCAGGCCAGCGAGGTCAGCGCCCTGAGCGCCCTGCTGGCCAGTCAGCTGCTGACCGAACCGGGTCAGCCCGCGCGCGCGATCGATCCGCAGGTCCTGAAAGAGGTCAGTCGCCGCCTCGCCGACATCGCCGGCGATCTGCAGGAGGCCGCCAGCCAGCGGCAGGATTGAGCTGCGGCGCTAGAGCTGCGCCGGTACCTCGCGCCATTGCCCCGGCGCCAGGTCGTCCAGCGTCCAGGGGCCGATGCGTACGCGCACCAGGCGCAGGGTCGGCAGGCCCACCGCGGCGGTCATGCGCCGCACCTGGCGATTGCGCCCTTCGCGGATGGTCAGCTCGATCCAGGCGGTCGGCACGCTCTTGCGAAAGCGCACCGGCGGATCGCGCTCCCAGAGCACCGGCGGCTCGGCCAGCAGGCGCGCTTCGGCCGGCAGCGTGGGGCCGTCATTGAGTTCGACCCCCTGGCGCAGGCACTGCAATTGCGCTTCGCTGGGGGTGCCTTCCACCTGGGCCCAGTAGGTCTTGGGCAGCTTGTGCCGGGGATCGGCGATGCGCGCCTGCAGCTGGCCATCGTTGGTCAGCAGGAGCAGGCCTTCGCTGTCACGATCCAGACGGCCAGCCGGATAGACACCCGGTACCACGACGTAGGCCTTCAGGGTCGCGCGGCCATCGGCGTCGGCGAACTGGGTGAGCACATCGAAGGGCTTGTTGAGCAGCAGCAGCCGCGGCGTGACCGGCGGCGCCTTGGCCTGGCGACGGGGCCGCTGGCCGGGGGTGGAACGGGTATTTCGCGACATGGGGATCGACGGCGGCTAGTAAGGGCCTGTTCAAAGGCTCGCGAGCTAGAGCCAAACAAGGCGAAAATGTCTGAGGAAGCGGATCGTACTCGCGCTCGATTTTACAAAAGTAAATGAGCATTCCGACCGGGCTGGCGATCCAGGACCTTTTCAACGCCGTTTGGCCGACGCGCAGCAGACCTTGAATAGGCTCTTAGAGGTAATCTGGGCCATCCAGTCTATTCGTCCGAGGTCCCATGCGCATCTTTCGTCCGCTGTGGCTGATCCACCTGCTCACCCTGGCCGGTTGCGCCTCGTCGGCCTACGAAGGCCCGCGCACCGACCACTTCGACGGCGAGCGCTTCCACAACCTGGCGCCGCGCGAGGACAAGAGTCTCTGGACGGTGCTGAAATGGCAGTTCACCCGCACCCGGCCGGAATGGACCTGGCAGGAAGGGCCGGCCGTGCCGACGCGGCCAGCGGCCCGGATCGAGGGCGGCGAATTACGGGTGACCTTCGTCAACCATGCCACCCTGCTGATCCAGCATCAGGGCCTCAACATCCTCGCCGACCCGGTCTGGTCGGAGCGGGTCAGCCCCTTCAGCTTCATCGGCCCGCGGCGCTATCACGCCCCCGGCGTGGCCCTGGATGACCTGCCGCCGCTGGATCTGATCTTCGTCAGCCACAGCCACTACGACCATATGGATCTGGCGACCCTGAGGCGCCTGGCCGAGCGCGCGCCCCTGACGCCGGTGGTGACGCCCCTGGGCAACGCCGAGCTGATCCGCCGCGAGACCGGCTTCGTCACCGTCAGCGAACTGGATTGGTGGCAGAGCCTGCCGCTCAAGGAGGGCCTGCGTCTGCACCTGGTGCCGGGCCAGCACTGGTCGGCGCGCAGCCGCTTCGACACCAATCGACGGCTGTGGGGTGGCTTCGTGCTGGAAGCGCCGAGCGGACCGGTCTATTTCGCCGGCGATACCGGCTGGGGCCCGCATTTCGCGCAGATCCGCGAACGCCTGGGCGCACCGCGCTTCGCCGCCCTGCCCATCGGTGCCTACGAACCGCGCTGGTTCATGCAGGACAGCCACCTGAATCCCGACGATGCGGTACGTGCCCATCAGGCCCTGGGCGCGGCCAGCAGCCTGGGCATCCACTTCGGCACCTTTTCCCTGAGTGACGAAGGACAGTTCGCCCCGCCCCGCGACCTGGCCCATGCCCGGGCCCTGCATGGCCTGGCGGACGCGGCGTTCCGGACACTGGCGCCGGGCGAGGCCTGGTCGGTGCCCTGAGGTCAGCCGCCGACCTTTGCTGTTTCGATCAAAGGCGGTAGAGAGGAAACGCTGAGCCAATCCATCAGGGTAGCTCTCATAGCAATTCCCCAATGCTGATCATAGAGGGTCCAGGCCCCCGTAATCACGATGGCCCAGAGAATGCTGAACAGCGAACCGTCCAGAAAGTATTCGGCAAAGTCCCGCTGATCCAGCTCCTTGAAGCGAGCGACGGTCTTGAGCGCTATCACCGCCGCGAGGATTTCCCAGCTGTTGCTCAGCAGTCCCGCAGCCAACACCAGGCGTTCGAGCCAACCGATGAGGCGTCCCGCGGAAAAGGCGCCATCGGCGGGTGAATCTGGCACCCCTGGCCGTCGCATGCGGATGAGCATCCTGCGACACAAGACATTGCCGAGCTCGGTCAACAGGACCAAGGCAAAGAGCGTATAGGCCAGTGCATACAATCCTTGCAGCAACCCGTTCACTGGTCGGCCTCCCTGCGATCCAGCTCTGTCAGTACCTCCAACACGGCGTTCCACTGTTGGCTATAGGCGTCGAAGTGGCCGGAGGTGCGTACCTTGTAGATGCTATGGACCGATACCTGACGCTGCTCTGCCAGCTCTGCTGGCGACTGTCCGTTCAACAGTGCCGCGATATCGCTCAATTGACGTTGCGTCCAACCCTTCTCGATCACCGTCAAACCCACCCCTAGCGCATCGAGGGCGACCTCCAACAGCGGTTCCTGTGGCAGCGAGAACCCATAACGGCAGAGCGTGCGCTTTTCATTGAGCTTGTACCGACTGCGACTGAGGCCCGGCCCCATCATGTTCCAGGCCTGCTCCGGATTTACCGCCGTTTCTATCTGGGCCAGCCCCAGGACGAAGCGGCAGTCGATATCGCACTGCAGGAGATCCAGCCTGATGTCACGCAACAGCCGAGCGCCGGCATTCAAGGAGGTCATCAGGCCCTGAAATTCGTCTCCAAGAGTGATGGTCAGCGGTGATGCCAAGACGTCGGCATAGCGCCTGTTGTGCTGCACTACCGCTTCGTTGAAAGCCTGGTGCAACTGCACGACATCGACGGCGTGTTCGCTATGCACCAAGTCGCCCATTACCACCGCGAGCGTCCTGGCGCTTTTTACCTGTTTCTGGGTCATTTTTCGCGATGTAACCATAAAGGGGTCAATCGGTTCTTTTTACCCAAAAACGGTGCGACTCGCCTAGCGCTAAATATCATCAGTAACAAACAGGGCAAAAGACAAAGGAAGCCAGGACGCTTGAGGATGCTCTCAACATCTCGCTGCTCCCGCCCATTAACCCAGGTTACTCCACCAACCCCTTATCCCAGAGCCGCACCAACTCGCTGGGCGCCCGGTCTTCGGGGATCAGCAGGGTCAGTTCGTCTTCCTGCTCGGCAGGTTGCGGGCGAAAGCGCAGCTCCACCTTGAAGTAGCGCTGATCGCCGCGCCCGACCTGGGTCGGTTCGCCAGATTCCGGCAGGCAGCGTTCCAGCACCGAGCAGATGCGCCCGCGCTGGGCGCTGTCGTACTGGCCGAATTCGATCTCCCGCGGCTTGCTCAACGCATGCAAGGGGGCGAAGCCCCCCTGTCGCGAGAGCCGCACCACGGTGTCCTTGCCCAGCGGGGGAAGTTCGCGCATCGCCTTGCTCCTCTAGCTAAGGGTGACACCCACGCCGGCCCAGGCCTCCTCGACCGCACGGACCTCGGCCGACTCGGCGCCGAAGCGACGACCGGCGTTGGAGACCGTCAAGCGGGCGAAGGCAGCAAAATCCGCATCGTTGGCCAGGCGGCTGTCGCAAAGGGTGTCGTACCAGATCGGCCCGGCCTTTTCCCAGGCGTGACCGCCCAGGGTCAGCGCGGCCAGGTAGAAGGCCCGGTTGGGAATGCCCGAATTGAGGTGGACACCGCCATTGTCTTCGCGGGTCTCGATGTAGTCGCGCATATTGCCAGGCTGGGGATCCTTGCCCAGGGTCGGATCGTCGTAGGCAGTGCCCGGCTCGGCCATCGACCTCAGGCCCTTGCCCTTGATCTTCTTGGTCAGCAGCCCGGCGCCGATGATCCAGTCCGCCTCGGCGGCGGTCTGCTTGAGCTTGTACTGCTTGACCAGGATGCCGAAGACATCGGAGACCGACTCGTTGAGCGCACCGGACTGATTGAAGTACACCAGCCCCGCCTCGCTCTCGGTGACGCCGTGCACCAGTTCGTGGGCAATGACGTCGAGGGCGATGGTGAATCGATTGAAGATCTCGCCGTCGCCATCGCCGAACACCATCTGCTCGCCGTTCCAGAAGGCATTCTGATAGTCCTGGCCATAGTGGACGGTGCCGGCCAGCGGCAGGCCCTGGCCATCGATGGAATTGCGCCCGAAGACCTCGTTGAAGAAGGTAAAGGTGGCGCCCAGGTAGTCGTAGGCCTCGTCCACCGCCACATCGCTCAGCGCCGGCTGGCCTTCCTGGCGCACCAGGCGCCCGGGCAGCTGCATGGCATTGCCGGCATCGAAGATGCTGCGCTGCGGACTGGCGTCATCGGTACGCGGCAGCGGCCCGATCGGCGCCTGGCGCACCCCGGGCCGACCGGGATTGTGCAACAGACTCTGGACGTGGCTCAGGGTGGTCAGGGCGCAGGAACGCTGGTGTTCGTCGCCATGATCGATGATGCGGCCAAGAATGTAGGGGGGAATCACTCCCTGGTAGGTGCCCGGATAACGAGACATGCGCGACCTCCTCCTCTGGGGGACAAAGGTCCCCGATCACCGCAGCGTGCGGTCCTGTCCGTTGGACCACGAAACAGCCAGACCACTCCCGCCTCTTCACCCGGAGGCAGGCTTCTGGTACAAAGGCACCCCACGCGGGCGTCGTATAATGGCATTACCTGAGCTTCCCAAGCTCATGACGAGGGTTCGATTCCCTTCGCCCGCTCCAGATTTCCGGCGGCCTCCAATCAGTCCTTGCGGACACGCTGATTGGGGGCCGTTGCGTTTCCGGGCCCTGCCAAGGGGTTTTGCGCGCGCGAAACCTACCCCGCCACCAGCCCCTTCACCCGCTGCGCCAGGGCCTCCACCGCGAAGGGCTTGGTGAGGATCGCCATGCCCGGCTCCAGGTGGCCGTCGCTGAGCAGCGAGGTTTCGGCGAAGCCGGTGATGAACAGCACCTTGAGTGCCGGACGCTGGACCCGGGCGGCGTCGGCCAGTTGGCGGCCGTTCATGCCGCCGGGCAGGCCGACGTCGGTGACCAGCAGATCGATGCGGGCATCGGAGTGCAGCACTTCCAGGCCGCCGGCGCCGTCGGCGGCCTCGATGATGACGTAGCCCAGTTCGCGCAGCAGATCGGTCACCAGCATGCGCACCGTGGGTTCGTCGTCGACCACCAGCACCGTGGCATGGGCACCTTCCAGCAGACCGGGCTGGCCCGCTGCCAGAGGCGAGCCGTACGGACGCTCCACCGGTCGCAGGGGCAGGTAAAGGCAGACGGTGGTGCCTTCGCCTGGCATCGAGCGCAGCCGCAGCTGGCCGCCCGACTGGCGGGCGAAGCCATAGATCATCGACAGCCCAAGGCCCGTGCCCTGCCCCATGGGCTTGGTGGTGAAGAAGGGTTCGAAGGCCTTGGCGGCGACCTCCGGCGGCATGCCGCTGCCGGTATCGGTCACGCTCAGGTGCAGATAACGCCCGGGTGCCAATTCGAAATCGCGGCTATCCGCCTCGCCGAGGGTGCGATGACTGGCGGCGATGAGGATACGTCCGCCCTTGGGCATGGCGTCGCGCGCGTTGATGCACAGATTGAGCAGGGCGTTTTCCAGCTGGGACTGGTCCACCAGCAGCGGCTGGTCGTCCGGCAGACTGGTGAAGTGCACCTGGATGGCCGGCCCCACGGTGCGCTGCACCAGGTCGAGCATGCCGCCCACCAGCTGGTTGACCACCGTGGCCTCGGGGGCCAGGGTCTGGCGGCGGGCGAAGGCCAGCAGCCGGTGGGTCAGGGCCGCGGCGCGCTTGGCGCTGCCCTGGGCGGCCAGCAGGTATTTTTCCAGTTCGGTGAAGCGTCCCTGGCCAATGCGCAGACTCATGAGGTCGAGGCTGCCGGAGATCCCCGCGAGCAGGTTGTTGAAATCATGGGCCAGGCCGCCGGTGAGCTGGCCGACCGCTTCCATCTTCTGCGACTGGCGCAGGGCTTCTTCCGAGCGGCGCAGTTCCTCGGTGCGCTCTTCGACGCGCTGCTCCAGGGTGGCGGTCAGGTCGCGCAACTCCGCCAGGGCGCGGTCGCGCTCGTCGGCCAGGGCACGCCGGGCATCCACGTCCAGCAGCACGCCGGGAAAGCGCAACGGGGTGCCGTCCGGCGCCAGTTCGACGTGGCCGTTGGCCTCCAGCCAGTAGTAGCGGCCGTCGCTGCGGCGGACCCGGTACTGGTGGGCATAGCGCCCACCGCGCGCGATGACGTCGGCGATGGCCGCGGCCAGGCCGGCCTGGTCGTCCGGGTGGACGGAGGCCACCACCTGCGCCAGGCTCAGGCCATCGCGGCCCAGCGCCGGGTCGAGGCCGAAGTTGATGGCGAAGGCCTCGTCGACGGTGAATCTGTCGGTGGGCAGGTCCCAGTACCAGGTGCCGATGATGGCACCGGCGGCGAGGGCCAGCTGCACACGCTCGGCGGCGGCCAGCACGCTGCTCTCCGCGGCGCGCGCGCTGTCGCGCTCGTCGATGCGCGCCGAGAGTTCCTGTTCGAGGGTCAGGTTGTGCCGGCGCAGGGCGGCCTCGGCCACATCGCGCTGGTGGAGGGCCTGGACGCCGGCGGTGGTCTCGGTGGTGATGTTGAGCATGCCGACGATGGCCTCGCCGTCACGCAGCGGGCTGTAGGAAAAGCTCCAGTAGGTGTCCTCGGGATAGCCGTTGCGGGTCATCACGAAGTGCTTGTCGACGAAGTGCAGCGCCTCGCCGGACAGCGTCCGCTCGATCAGTGGCGCGATCTCGTCCCACAGTTCCGCCCAGACCTTATCGATCGGCTGCCCCAACGCGGCAGGATGGCGCGCACCGAGAAAGGGGGCGTAGGCCTGGTTGTAGATCAGCGTCTGCTCGGCGCCCCAGGTGGCGCACATGGCGAAGGGCGAGGCCATCAGCAGGTCGTAGGTGGTCCGGAGGGCCACGGGCCAGCTGGCGCGCGCGCCCAGTGGCGTGGTTTCCCAGGCGAAACTTTCGAGATAGGACAAGGGACGACTCACTGGCAGAGGCACAGAGGGATCTCGTGGCCGTCCGGGTCCGCTACAAGGATCCGGATAGCCATGATAGGCAGGTAAGAGCCTGCCTGCCAGAGTTCCAGGTGACCGACGGCGCCGCCGCCCCCATCAGTGGCAGGCCGGCCCTGCGGCATGCTGTCCCGGTGAAACGACTGGCACGTCCGCCGTGCATCTCTTACCGTGTGGCCCCCGCTGTCGCTGTCAGGTATCCGCTCGTCATGTCCGCGTCTTCCACCCCGCCAGAGGGGCTGCAACGCAGCCTGTCCAATCGCCATCTGCAACTGATCGCCATCGGCGGCGCCATCGGCACCGGCCTGTTCATGGGCTCGGGCAAGACCATCGCCCTGGCCGGCCCCTCGATCCTGCTGGTCTATCTGATCATCGGCAGCGCCCTGTTCTTTGTCATGCGCGCCCTGGGCGAACTGCTGCTGTCGGACCTGGACTACAAGTCCTTCATCGACTTCTGCACCGATCTGCTCGGCCCCTGGGCCGGCTTCTTCTGCGGCTGGACCTACTGGTTCTGCTGGATCGTCACCGCCATCGCCGATGTCATCGCCATCGCCGCCTATGCCCAGTTCTGGCTTCCAGGCCTCGCGCCCTGGATCCCGGCGCTGCTCTGCGTGCTGCTCCTGCTTGGGCTCAACCTGGTCACCGTGCGGCTGTTCGGCGAGCTGGAGTTCTGGTTCGCGCTGATCAAGATCGTCGCCATCTGCGCCCTGATCGTCACCGGCTTCGGCCTAGTGCTATGGGGCTTCCAGTCGCCCTTGGGCAACGTCGCCAGCCTGGCCAATCTGTGGAACGACGGCGGCGTCTTTCCCATGGGGCTGGGCGGTTTCTTCGCCGGTTTCCAGATCGCCGTCTTCGCCTTCGTCGGCATCGAACTGGTGGGTACCACCGCCGCCGAAACCGCCGATCCGCGACGCAACCTGCCGCGGGCGATCAATTCCATTCCGCTGCGCATCCTGGTGTTCTATGTGCTGGCGCTGGTGGTGATCATGGCGGTGACGCCCTGGCGCCAGGTGGTGCCGGACAAGAGCCCCTTCGTCGAACTCTTCGTGCTGGCCGGCGTGCCCATGGCCGCCAGCCTGATCAATTTCGTGGTGCTGACCTCGGCCACCTCCTCGGCCAACAGCGGCATCTTCTCCACCAGCCGGATGCTCTATGGCCTGGCCCGCGAAGGTCATGCGCCACGCGGCCTCACCCGCCTTTCGCGGGCGGCGGTGCCGGCGCGCGGGCTGGTGCTGTCCTGCCTGTGCCTGCTGCTGGGTACGGTGCTGATCTACCTGATCCCCAACCTGGTCACCGCCTTCACCCTGGTCACCACCCTGGCCGCGGTGCTGTTCATGTTCGTCTGGTCGCTGATCCTGCTAGCCTGGCTGGCCTATCGCCGCAACCGTCCGGAGCGCCATGCCGCCTCGGCCTTTCGCCTGCCCGGCGGGCGCTGGGTGTGCTACGGGGTGCTGGCCTTCTTCGCCGCGGTACTGGTGCTGCTGACCCTGCAGGACGACACCCGCCAGGCGCTGCTGGCCAGTCCGCTGTGGTTCCTGCTGCTGGGCGTGGGCTACTGGTGGCGCGGGCGGCAGGCGGTACGCGCCGGCTAGACCGGCGCTGGCCGCTCAGCCCACCGTCCAGAGTTCATCGAGCCGGGTGGTGTAGCGCGGGCTGAGCAGATCGCGGCGCATCTGCCAGGCGGGATCGCGTGGAATCCGCGCCGGTCTCAGGGTCTCGCGACCGAACCGGCCGTTGATGGCGTCCAGGGTCGCCATCAGCCGGGCAGCGGCCGGATCCGGGGCGGCGGCGAAGAGATCCGCCGCCACCTCGCCACGGCCGCAGAGATCGAGCAGCAGCACCTCCGCCTTGGCATAGCCGAAGCCGTCGCGAAAGATCTCGCGCAGACCCGCCTGGGCCTGGTCATTGAGCACCCGGGTGTCGTCGCTGGGCGCCGGCAGGTTGAGCAGGGCGGCATTGGCGTAGCGGCCCTCGTCGGCGCCGTGCATGCCGGTCTGGATACTGACCCTCAGGGTGCGGCAGAGGGAGCCCTGGGCGCGCAGCTTTTCCGCGGCGCGGGCGGTGTAGCTGGCCACCGCCTCGGCCAGGGCGCCGAACTGGTACTGGCGGCGACCGAACATGCGACTGCTGCAGATCGTCTGCCGTGGCGCTTCCAGTTCCTCCAGGCTCAGGCAGGCCAGTCCGCGCAATTCCCGTGCGGTCTTTTCCAGCACCACGCTATAGCGCTGGCGCAGCGACCAGGCGTCCTGCCCGGCCAACTCCCAGGCGGTGCTGACGCCCTCCCCGCGCAGGCGCGCGGCCAGGCGCCGGCCGACCCCCCAGACGTCTTCGATGGGCGAATGCTTGAGCACCCAGTCGTGCACCGCCGGGTCGCGCAGATCCAGCACCCCGCCGGTGCGCGCCGGCCAGCGCTTGGCGGCGGCATTGGCCAGCTTGGCCAGGGTCTTGGTGCCGGCGATGCCGACGCTGACCGGGATACCCGTCCACTTCTGCACCCGCGCCTGCAGGCGCTGGCCGAGGGCATCCAGCGGTTCGGGCAGGCCGGCCAGATCGGCGAACACCTCGTCGATGCTGTAGCGCTCCAGGCGCGGCACCAGGGTCGCCAGGGTGCGCATCACCCGATCGCTGAGATCGCCATAGAGGGCGTAGTTGGAACTGAAGGCCTCGACCTCGCCGCGCCGGGCCAGTTCGCGCACCTGGAACCAGGGCGCGGCCATGGCGATGCCCAGGCGCTTGGCCTCGGCCGAGCGGGCGATCACGCAGCCGTCGTTGTTGGACAGCACCACCACCGGCCGCTGCGCGAGGTCGGGGCGGAAGACCCGCTCGCAACTGCAATAGAAGGCGTTGCAGTCGATCAGCGCCAGCACCGACTCAGCCATGGCCGAAACGCCTCAGGCTGTGGGTGGCGACGCCCCAGACCTCGAAGTCGTCGCGCTCGCCGATGACCAGGGGCGCATAGGCGGGATTTTCCGCCAGCAGGACGAAATGGGCGCCGCGCCGGCCAAGGCGCTTGAGCGTGGGTTCGCGATCGCGCACTGCCACCACGATGTCGCCGACCCGTGCCGGCCGGGCGCGATCGACGATCACCAGATCGCCGGCAAAGATCCCGGCGCCGGTCATGCTGTCGCCGCTGACCTGGATGACATAGGTGTGGGGCGCGCGCAGGTCGACCAGTTCGTCCAGCGAGACCTGGCGCTCCAGATGATCCTGGGCCGGCGAGGGAAAGCCGCACGGCAGGCGAAAATCATAGAGTGGCAGCCGGGTCTCGGACGACTCCAGGTAACCCAGGACGGTAACGGACATGACGAGGCGCTCCTGCGGATAACTGTCTATTTATACAGTCATCCGCAGCCGCCGTGTTGTAAAGTCCGACCTAACCCCCGCCGATGAGCGGCGCCCTCAGGCGCTGAGGCGAAAGCGCGAGACGATGCCGCGCAGGTCCTGGGAGAGACCGGCGAGACGCTCGGCGGTGCCGGCATCGGCTTCGATCCCGCTCAGGACCTGCAGGGTGCTGGCGCGAATGCCGGTGGTGTTGCGGTTGATATCTTCGGAGACCGCGGCCTGCTGTTCCGCGGCGCTGGCGATCTGCACGTTGACGTCGACGATGCGCTCCACGGCGGCGCCGATGCTGGTCAGGCTGACGCTGGCCTGCTCGGCCGCCGCGACGCCGGTCAGGGCATGGCCGCGACTGGCCTGCATCTGCCCGACGGCTTCGCCGGTGGCGGCCTGCAACTGCTCGATAATGCGGCGGATTTCCTCGGTGGAGGTCTGGGTGCGCGAGGCCAGGGTGCGGACCTCGTCGGCCACCACGGCGAAGCCGCGGCCCTGCTCGCCGGCCCGGGCGGCCTCGATGGCGGCGTTGAGCGCCAGCAGGTTGGTCTGCTCGGCGATGGTGCGGATCACCGCGATGACCCCGCCGATGGCCTGGCTGTGGCTTTCCAGGGCCGCGACCTTGGTGGCGCTGAGGTCCACCTCGGCGGCCAGGGCCTCGATGGCCTGTTGCGTCTGCTGCATCACCCGGGTGCCTTCCCGGGTGGCCTGATCGGCCTGCTGGGCGGCGGCCACGGCGCCTTCGGTGTTGTTGGCGACATCCGCCACGCTGGCGGTCATCTCGGTGATGGCGGTGGCCACCTGATCGGTTTCGCCCTGCTGCGTCTGCATGGTCGAACGCGCCTGGCCGATGGAGCCGGCCAGGGATCCCGAGGCCTCGGCCACCGCGTTGGAGGCCTGATCGACCTCACGCAGCGAGCGGCCGAAGGCCTCCAGCATCGCGTCCAGGCTACGGCCGATGTCGGCGATCTCGTCACGTCCGCGCAGGGCGGCGCGGCGACTCAGATCGCCCTGGGCGGCGGCGGCGGTCACCCCGACCAGTTCGGCGATCCCTTGGCGCATGGCCCGGTAGATACCGGCGAAGGTATAGCACAGCAGCAGCAGGGCACCCAGGATCAGGCCCACCACCAGATTACGCAGCGTGGTGGCATGGACCAGTCGCTCGGCCAGCAACTGGGAGAGCTGGCCCTGCGCCTCTTCCTGCACCTTGTAGTAGCGGGCGACCACGGCATTGCCCTGGGTACCCAGGGCGCGCCCGGAGACCGTACCCTCATTGGTCATGGCCGCCTGCATGCCCTGGCGGAAGTTGGCATAGTCGTCCGCCGCCTGGGCCAGGGAGCCCTTGAGGCGCTGGGCCAGCTCCGGCGCCTGACGCGCCAGGAGTCTGAGACCCTGCTCCAGTTCGTCGGCGCTCTGCCGTTCCTGGCTCACCACGCTGCGCGCCAGATTCAGACTAGCGGGATCGAAGCGATTATTGGCGCTCAGGCCAAAGGCCAGGCCACGCAGTTGGCCGATGAGGTTGATTTCCCGCGGCAGGCGCACGGAGGTGATGTCGATGAGAAAGAGACTGGTGTAATCCGAGTCCAGCGCCAGGCCGGAGGTGGCCGAGACGTAATAGAAGAGGTTCAGGGTCTGGGTCAGTTGCTCGTTCCAGGCCTCGAACACCTCCAGCGCGCTGCCCGAGGTCCCCTGCAGCAGACGCTCGGCGCCCCGCCGCAACTGGCTCAGGCGATCTCCGGTTTCCAGCTGGGTGCCGAGTTCGCGATCCAGTCGGCCCAGATCGTCATAGGCCTTGAGCAGGTTGTCACGGTTGTTCTGCCAGTCCTGCTGGGCGGAAGCATCGCCATCCTGGAGCCGCTTGGTCAGGGCGCGCTGCAACATGCTCAGGCGGGCGACCGGGGTCAGTTGCGTCAGATAGCGCTGACCGTCAATTTCCTGGACCAGGCTGACGCGCTGTTCCTGAATATCCTGATAGAGGTAGACACTGAGGAAGATCAGGGGCACCAGGACGATGGCCGCCAGGCAGGCGAATTTGGCAGGGAATCTCAGGCGATTCATTAGACTTACGACAGGGGTCAACAGATTCATGGCGAGCTCACGGGCGGCAGGAAGGGTCACTCGGGCTGTACCGCCCAATTTGTGACGTAGTAGACAAAGTATTCTGCAACAGTTCTATCGCTATCGGCCCGCCGGTTCGCTTATATGGCCCTTTGCCACTCGGCGGTCGAAAGGTGGCCCCCAACGGTCGCAGGATGGCTCTAGCATGCATGATGTAGTGATTCTCAATGCCCTTGTGCTGGATGGTCGCGACCGTCCGGGCCGGGTACTCGACGTGGCGATTTCCGGCGAGCGCATCCAGGCGCTGGGCGAACTGGCCGGGCAACCGGCACGGGAGGTCCGCGAGGGCAGCGGCCTGGTGCTGGCCCCCGGCTTCATCGATGTGCATACCCACGATGACACCATGGTCATCCGCCGGCCGCAGCAGTTGCCCAAGCTCAGCCAGGGGGTGACCACCGTCGTGGTGGGCAACTGCGGGATCAGCGCCGCCCCGGTGCGGTTGCGTGGCGAGCCGCCGGATCCGCTGAATCTGCTCGGCCCGGCCGCGGTCTTCGGCTATCCCACCTTTGCCGCCTACCGCGCGGCGGTGGAGCAGGCGCGGCCCGGCGTCAACGTGGCCGCCCTGGTCGGCCACACGGCGTTGCGCAGCAATCATCTGGACGATCTCCAGCGTGCCGCCACCCCCGCCGAAATCGCCGCCATGCGCCTCGAATTGCGTGAAAGCCTGGCGGCTGGCGCCCTGGGGCTTTCCAGCGGGCTGGCCTATGCCTCCGCCGCGGCGGCGCCGACCGCGGAGGTGGCCGAATTGGCCGCGGAGCTGGACGCCGTGGGCGGACTCTATGCCACCCACCTGCGCAGCGAATTCGCCGCGGTGCACGAGGCCCTGGACGAAGCCCTGGACATCGGTCGGCAGGCACGGGCGCCGGTGGTGGTCTCCCACTTCAAGTGCGCCGGGGTGGACAACTGGGGCCGCGCGCCGGAATTGCTCGACGCCCTGGAGCAGGCCGCCCACCGTCAGCCGGTCGGCTGCGACTGCTATCCCTATGCGGCCAGTTCCTCCACCCTGGATCTCAGGCAGGTCACCGATCGCCACCGCATCACCATCACCTGGTCCACCCCGCATCCCGACTGCGGCGGCCGCGACCTGGACGCCATCGCCGCCGACTGGGGCCTGGATCTGCAGGAAGCCGCCCGTCGCCTGCAACCGGCGGGCGCCGTCTACTACGGCATGAGCGAGGTCGATGTGCAGCTGATCCTCGCTCATCCGCTGAGCATGATCGGCTCCGACGGCCTGCCCGAGGATCCCTTCCCCCATCCGCGGCTCTGGGGCGCCTTCCCGCGGGTGCTGGGTCATTTCAGCCGCGACCTCGGCCTCTTTCCGCTGCACACCGCCGTGCACAAGATGACCGGCCTGTCCGCCGCCCGCTTCGGCCTCAGCGGCCGCGGCCTGATCGAGCCGGGCGCCCAGGCCGACCTGGTGCTGTTCGATCCCCGGCGCATCCGCGACGTGGCCGACTTCAGCGACCCGCAACGGCCTGCCGAAGGCATCCACGCCGTCTGGGTGAATGGCCGCCTCGCCTACGCCCCGGATCAGGTCATTGGCGAACGCCATGGGCGCTTCCTGCCACGCGCCGGCGATCTGCGGCCAGGCTTCCCGCCCCCCGCCTGAGCGCTACCGGGTAACGCCTCGCCCTGGTGCGCCTTCGTTACCTTCCGCCACCTCCCGGTGCCCTCCAAGGCACCGGAAGAACCCTCCGCTGCCTGCCGCTCAAGCCAAGCCCTTGATTTGCAACGCCAGGCGAATAGCTGGCACAGTCACTGCAATCTATTCCGTTGTTACGAACACACTTCCGCTATAACGGAAACGGAGAGACACTATGACAGGCAAGACGAAGGGGTGGAAAACGCTGGCGCTGCTGGTCGGCCTGGTCGCCATGACCGGCGCCCAGGCGGCCAAGCTGGACGATGTGCTCAAGCGCGGCCATCTGGTCGTGGGTACCGGCAGCACCAACGCCCCCTGGCACTTCCAGGGCGCCGACGGCAAGTTGCAGGGCTTCGATATCGATATCTCCAAGGTCATCGCCAAGGGCCTGTTCAACGATCCGGAAAAGGTCGAATTCGTCGTGCAGGGTTCGGATGCGCGCATTCCCAACCTGCTCACCGACAAGGTCGACATCAGCTGCCAGTTCATCACCGTGACCGCCAGCCGCGCCCAGCAGGTGGCCTTTACCCTGCCCTACTACCGCGAGGGCGTGGCCCTGCTGTTGCCGGCCAACAGCCGCTACCAGCAGATCGACGACCTCAAGGCGGCCAAGAGCGACCTGACCGTGGCCGTGCTGCAGAACGTCTATGCCGAGGAACTGGTGCACCAGGCCTTGCCCGGCGCCAAGGTCGACCAGTACGACAGCGTCGACCTGCTCTACCAGGCCCTGGGCACCGGCCGCGCCGACGCCGTGGCCACCGACCAGTCCTCGGTCAAGTACCTGATGACCCAGAATCCCGGTCGCTACCGCTCGCCCGACTACGCCTGGAGTCCCCAGACCTACGCCTGCGCGGTCAAGCGCGGCGACCAGGACTGGCTGAACTTCGTCAACACCGCCCTGCACGAGGCCATGACCGGTGTGGAATTCCCCACCTACCAGGCTTCCTTCAAGAAGTGGTTCGGCGTCGAGCTGCCGTCCCCGGCGATCGGCTTCCCCGTCGAGTTCAAGTGATCCTGGCCCCGGCGCGGCCCGTCCGCGCCCTCTAGGTAGACGTCGAGCATGAACTACACCCTCAACTTCGCCCCCGTGTGGCAGAACCTGGACCACCTGCTGGCCGGGCTCGCCCTCGGCCTGCAGCTGGCGCTGGTGGGCATCGCCATCGGCTGCCTGATCGGCCTGGCCACGGCCTTCGCCCTGCTCTCACCGGTGCGGGCGCTGCGCTGGCTGGCGGCGGGCTACGTCACCCTGGTGCGCAACACCCCGATCCTGGTGCTGATCCTGCTGCTGTACTTCGCCCTGCCCAGCATCGGCATCCGCCTGGACAAGCTCAGCTCCTTTCTGATCACCCTGGCGCTCTATGCCGGCGCCTACCTGGCCGAGGTGTTTCGCGGCGGCCTCATGGCGATTCCCAAGGGCCAGCGCGAGGCCGGTCTGGCCATCGGCCTGCGCGAATGGCAGATCAAGGCCTACGTCATCATTCCGGTGATGCTGCGCAACGTGCTGCCGTCGCTTTCCAACAGCTTCATCTCGCTGTTCAAGGACACCTCCCTGGCGGCGGCCATCGCCGTGCCGGAACTGACCTACCAGGCGCGCAAGATCAACCTGGAAAGCTACCGGGTCATCGAGACCTGGCTGGTGACCAGCGCCCTCTACATCCTCACCTGCTACGTCATCGCCCTGCTGCTGCGCCAGCTGGAGCGACGGCTGAGCCTGACCCGCTAGGAGCCCGATCGTGTACGAAGCCCCCTCCTGGTTCCTGGAATTGTGGAATGCCCGCCAGACCCTGGCCGCCGGTTTCGCCACCACCCTGGCCTGCTCCGTGCTGGCGGTGCTCGGCGGCACCCTGCTGGGTACCCTTGGCGGCCTGGCGCTGACCTACGGTCGCTGGCCGCTGCGCCTGCCGTTCCGCGTCTATTCCGACCTGATCCGGGGTACCCCGGTGTTCGTGCTGGTGCTGGCCTGCTACTACATGGCACCGGCCCTGGGCCTGCGGCCCACGCCCTTCCAGGCCGGCACCGCGGCGCTGCTGCTGTTCTGCGGCTCCCATGTGGCGGAGATCGTCCGCGGCGCCCTGCAGGCCATTCCGCGCGGCCAGCACGAGGCGGCCAAGGCCATCGGCCTGACCTTCGCCCAGAGTCTCAAGGAGGTGCTCCTGCCCCAGGCGCTGCGCCAGATCCTGCCGACCTGGGTCAACGCCTCCACCGAGATCGTCAAGGCCTCCACCCTGCTCTCGGTGATCGGCGTGGCCGAGTTGCTCCTGAGCAGTCAGCAGGTCATCGCCCGCACCTTCATGACCCTGCAGTTCTATCTGTTCGCCGGGCTGCTGTTCTTTCTCATCAACTTCGCCATCGAGCGGCTCGGCCGCTACCTGGAAAAACGGGTGACCCTGCCATGACCGATTCCAACGTCCCCCTGCTGAGCATCGACGACCTGCACAAGAGCTTTGGCACCGTGGAGGTGCTCAAGGGCATCGACCTGTCCCTGGATCGCGGCGATGTGGTCACCCTGATTGGCTCCAGCGGCTCGGGCAAGACCACCCTGCTGCGCTGCGTCAACCTGCTGGAAGACTTCCAGGGCGGCAGCATCCGGCTGGCCGGCGAGGCCATCGGCTATCGCGAGGAAGGCGGTCGCCGCCAGCGCCTGCCGGAGCGCGAGATCGCCCGCCAGCGCTCGCTCACCGGCATGGCCTTCCAGCAATTCAACCTGTTTCCCCACCTCACCGCCCTGGAAAACGTCACCCTCGGCCTGCGCAAGGTCAAGAAGATGGGCAAGGACGAAGCCGTGGCCATCGGCGAGCAGTGGCTGCGCCGGGTCGGCCTGATCGAGCGCCGCGATTATCATCCCGGCCAGCTTTCCGGCGGGCAGCAGCAGCGGGTGGCCATCGCCCGCGCCATCGCCATGAATCCCAGTCTGATGCTGTTCGACGAACCCACCTCGGCGCTGGACCCGGAGCTGGTCGGCGAGGTGCTGGCGGTGATCAAGGACCTGGCCCAGGACGGCATGACCATGCTGCTGGTAACCCACGAGATGAGATTCGCCTACGAGGTGTCCGATCGCATCGTCTTCATGAGCCAGGGCCGCATCGAGGAGCAGGGGCCGCCCCGCGAGCTGTTCGAGCGGCCGCGCTCCACCCGTCTCGCCGAATTCCTCGGCCGGACCTCTTTCTGAATCCTTCCCCCGTAACAGGAGCAACCTTATGAGCATCACTCGATACGGCGCCGGCGAACGCGGCGCAGGTGGCCAACCCCTGCCCTTCGCCCGCGCGGTGGAAGCCGATGGCTGGCTGCACGTCTCCGGCCAGGTGGCCATGGAGCATGGCGAGATCATCGACGGCGGCATCGTCGCCCAGACCCACAAGACCATGCAGAATCTGATCGCCATCCTCCAGGAAGCCGGCTACGGTCTGGAGCACGTGGTGCGCGCCGGCGTCTGGCTGGACGATCCGCGCGACTTCTGGAGCTTCAACAAGGTGTTCGCCGAGTACTTCGCCGGCAACGCCCCGGCGCGCGCCTGCGTGCAATCCTCCATGATGGTGGACTGCAAGGTCGAGATCGACTGCATCGCCTACAAACCCAAGAACTGAGACAACCCGGAGCCATGACCGAACCTACCCGCCAGAGAGCCCGCGGCCTGGACCGCGCCTTCGATATCCTCGATCACCTCAAGCGGGTGGGTCGGCCGCTGCGACCCAACGAGATCGCCGCCGGCCTGGGCATTCCCAAGTCCACCGTCTACGACCTGGTCGGCCTGTTGCTGGAGCGGCACATGCTCGATGCCGTGGGCCGCGACGGTCAGGTCTACCTGGGCCGCGAGCTGTACTTTCTCGGCCAGGCGCACCTGCGCCACTTCGATCTGGCCCGCGAGGCCGGGCTGCTCCTGGACGACATCGTCGCCCAGACCCGCGAAACCGCCCAGCTGTGCCAGCTCAACGGCCGCAAGTACACCGTCTCGCTGATGAAGGAAGGCGCCCGCGCCTTTCGCATCTCCTCCAATGTCGGCGAGGACGCGCCCATTCCCTGGACCGCTTCCGGGCGACTGCTGCTGGGTCATCTGAGCGATGCCGAGATCCTCGCCCTGATCGATCCGGACGACTTCATCCTGCCCGACGGCAGCCGCCTGGCCCCGACGACCTTCATCGCCGAGATCCGCGGCGCCTGCGCCGCAGGCTTCTTTTCCTTCGACAGCATCGCCGACACCTACACCCACTGCTTCGCCGCCCCGGTGCAGGATGCCAGCGGCCTGAGCATCGCCACCCTGTGCATCGTGGCGCCCCGCGCCGACGCCCAGGCCCACCATGCCGAGTACCGCCAGGTGCTGGTCGACAGCGCCCGCCGCCTGTCCCAGCGCCTGGGCGGCCAGGAGAATCCATGACCGCTCTACATGCCCCCGAGAAAGGCGCCGCCAGTCCTGGCGCCAGCCTGCTCAACGACATCGCCCTGCCCGCCCTGGTCATCCACCAGGACGCACTCGACCACAACATCGCCTGGATGCAGGCCTTCACTAGCGAGCGCGGCGCCGAACTGGCGCCCCACGGCAAGACCAGCATGGCGCCGGCGCTGTTCCACCGACAACTGGCCGCGGGCGCCTGGGGCATGACCCTGGCCACCGCGGTGCAGACCCGCGCCGCCCAGGCCCACGGTGTGCGCCGGGTACTGATGGCCAATCAGCTGGTGGGCGCGCCGAACATGGCGCTGATCGCCGAATTGCTCACCGCCGATCCGGACTTCGACTTCCATTGCCTGGTGGATCATCCCGACCAGGTCACCGCCCTGGGTGCCTTCTTTGGCGCACGCGGCCTGGCGCTGCAGGTGATGATCGAATACGGCGTACCCGGCGGCCGTTGCGGTTGCCGCAGCGAAGCCGAGGTGCGTGAACTGGCCCGCGCCATCGCCGGACAACCGGCGCTGCGCCTGACCGGCATCGAAGGCTACGAGGGGGTGATCCACGGCGCCGAGGCGGCCACCGACATCCGCGCCTTCGCCGATTCCCTGGTGCGCCTGGCGGAGGAATTGCGCGGCCAGGGCGCCTTCGCCCTCGACCGCCCCATCGTCACCGCCTCGGGGTCGGCCTGGTACGACCTGATCGCCGCCGCCTTCGACCAGCTGGACGTGCGCGAGCGCTTTCTCGCCGTCATGCGCCCCGGCAGCTATGTGGTCCATGACCACGGGATCTATCGCGATGCCCAGTGTGGCGTCCTGGCCCGCACCGGTCTGAACGAGGGCCTGCAACCGGCGCTGGAGGTCTGGGCGCATGTGCAGTCCATGCCCGAACCCGGTTTCGCCATCCTGGCGCTGGGCAAACGTGACATCGCCCACGATGCCGGCCTGCCGCTGCCACTGCGCCGCTACCGACCGGACCAGACCGCTGCCGACGCCGTCGACGTCAGCGGCTGCACGGTCACCGCCATCATGGACCAGCACGCCTTCATGGTCGTGGCCCCGGGGACGGCACTGGCCATCGGCGACATCATCGCCCTGGGCACCTCCCACCCCTGCCTGACCTTCGACAAGTGGCGCCAGGGCTGCATCGTCGACGAAGGTCTGCAGGTCGTGGAGACCTTCGCCACCTGCTTCTAGGACCTCAGGGGCGCAGCTCGCCCTGCTCCTCCCCATCCCAGTAACGCACGCGCTCGGCATGCACCTTGATGAGGATCATGCCGGGCGTGTCTGTGCCCTGGGGAAACCAGCGGTCCAAACTCTTGGTCCAGTGCGCCTCGAATTGCGCCTTGTCGCGGATCAGCTCGGCATGCCCTTCGATGCCGATGAAGAGGCCAGGCTTGCCGAGCAGACTCTTGCCCTCGCTGAAGCTCAGCCCCACCGCCGGATCCTGCTCGATGTCGCGGATCTTGGCCGAGTCCTCGTAGGCATAGAACCAGGAGTCCCCGTCGTATTCGACGTCGCCGTTGTTGCTCATCGGCCGGCTGGTCAAACGCCCGGTGCCGGTGGTCAGCATGCAGAAATCCAGATCGCGCATCGCTTTGGAAAGGTCGTGCAGGGTCTTGTCGGCCATGGGGGTCGCTCCGGTTGGGCGGGCAGGCAGTGCCCGTCTGCATTCAGACCGGGGGCGGCGGCCGCTTGGTTCCGGCGGGGCGATCGCGACCGGGCTTTTCGGACGGACAGCCCTAGTGCGAAGAGACATAGACCGCCGTCGCAGGCGGTGCCGGCAACGCATAGGTGGCCTTCATCCAGTCGATCTCCGCCAGCGGTGTCCGGCCGAACAGCCGCTTGAATTCGCGACTGAACTGGGAGGCGCTCTCGTAGCCTACGGCAAAGGCAGCGTTCGCCGCCGGGAGGGCGTCGCGCAGCATCAACAGCCGCGCCTGGTGCAGACGGGTCGACTTCAGATACTGCATGGGCGTGGTCCCCGTAACGTCGCGGAAGTGGCGATGGAAGCTGGGCTGACTCATGCGCGCTTCCTGCGCCAGCGCGGCGACGTCCAGGCGCTCGGCATAGCGGGCGTGCAGGGTGCGCAACGACCGGGCGATGCGGCCGAAACGACCCTGGCGATCCAGAGCCGCACGCAGTGATCCGCCCTGGGCGCCGGTGAGGATCCGATAGTAGAGTTCGCGCAGCAGCGCCGGCCCCAGCAGCCGGGCGTCCGTCGGCACGCTCAAGGCCTCCAGCAAGCGCAGCGTCGAGGCGCGCAGCGGTTCATCGATCGGCGAGGCATAGAGCCCGCGGGGCGCTTCCCGCGCCGGTCCCAGTTCGCTGTCGAGCTGCAGCACCAGGTCCCCGAGCAGCCGAAAGTCCAGCCTTAGATAGATGGCCAGCAGCGGTGCCTCCGGACTGGCATCGGTCTCCATGGTGAAGGGCACGGGCACGGAGACCACCAGGTAGTGCTGGGCATCGTACTGATAGACGCGCTCACCGAAGTAGCCGCGCTTGCCACCCTGGCAGACGATGACGACCCCGGGATCATAGAGCACGGGTACGCCGGTCAGCGGGCGATCCGAACGCAAAAAGCGTACATCCTCCAGGGCGCTGAGGTTGTAGCCTTCCTGGGGCGCCAGCCTGCCCAGCAGCGCCACCAGACGCCTGGCAAGGGGATCGCTCGGATTCATGGGGCCTCCGCGTCAGCCATCGGTGGAAAGGGTCAGGGCCTCCCAGCGCTCGATCTCCCGACTGGCCGTGGCCAGACGTTCGCACACCAGCTGCAAGGCATCGCTCCCCAGCAGCAACTGCGCAGGCGGTGCCGGCAGGGCGATGAGCTGCAGCAGGGCCTGGGCCGCCTTGCGCGGATCGCCGAGCTGCTTGCCGCTCTTGGCCTCCCGCGCCGCACGGATCGGCGTGAACTGTTCATCGTAGTCGGCGATGCAGCGGGCGCTGCGACGCATCGAGCGGCCCGCCCAGTCGGTGCGAAAGGAGCCGGGCGCCACGGCGGTGACCCAGACGCCGAACGGTGCCAACTCCTGGCCCAGGGCCGCGGAGATGCCTTCGAGGGCAAACTTGCTGCCGCAATAGTAGGAGATACCCGGCAGGGTGATGGTGCCACCCATCGAGGTGATGTTGATGATATGACCGCGGCGCCGCTCGCGGAAGGACGGCAGGAAGGCCTTGGTCACGGCGACCGCCGCGAAGACATTGACCTCGAATTGCTGACGCAGCTCTTCCAGCGGCGATTCTTCGAGAATGCCCTCATGGCCGTAGCCGGCATTGTTGACCAGGACATCCACCGGCCCGTGGGCTGCCTGAACCTCGGCCACCACGGTTGCCAGGCGAGCTTGGTCCGTGACATCCAGCAGCACGCCATGAGCCCGGTCCGACAAGGCGGCGAAGGCCTGAAGATCGGCGTCCCGGCGCACGGTGCCGATGACGCGGTGGCCGGCCGCGAGGGCTTCCCGCGCCAGGGCGTTGCCCAGGCCGCTGCTCACCCCGGTGATGAAAAGGGTCTTGTGCTCGTTCATGGTCCACTCCCATCGTTGGAAGCGGCCATGCTAGCGCCGGTGCCTGGCGCCTTCGTTGCCGGATGGTCTGGAGGTCTTGCCTAATCCTCTCGATCCGTACATTCCTGGCCAGGGCTTCGAGGACCTGCACTCATGCAGATCGGTTATCCCGCTGTCGCCTTACGCCAAGGCTCCCTTTCTTCGGCCGCAGCTGCCATTCAAGTGTCACCGCCGTTAAATAAAACCAACAAGCGCGCCAGGGAAAATCCCAGCTGACCAGGTTCGACTTGGTTGCCGATACAGCAACTTTCGGCAAGCACCCCATCTTCGAATGAACGCCAGCCCTACTACTTAGCGGAGAGATTCTTCATGAGCAGTAAGATCTCGCTATTGATGGTATCCACGACACTCTGCCTGACGTCACCCGTATTCGCCGCCGTTATCAACCACGATCAGGTACAACAGATCCGTGCCGACGCCACCGCCGTCGAATACTACTATCAGCCGATGATTGCCGACGGTCCGGACTCCTGCAACAACTATCCGGCGGTGGATTCCGCGGGCAATGTCAGTGGCGGCCTGCATCCTTCGGGCGCTCCGGATGGGCATTGTCGCGGCACCAACGGTCAGGTCTATTCGCGCATGGCCGAATACTTCAAACACTGCGCGATCCTGTATTCCTGGTATTTCCCCAAGGATCAGCCGCCGAACTATCTGGGCGCCGCCGGCGGTCATCGCCATGACTGGGAAGATATCGTCGTCTGGACCAATGAGTGCAAAGTCGGCTCGCCCATATTGAAGATAGACTATTCCACCCACGGCAAATACCAGGTGAATTTCAATCCCCCCGTCTGGCGCGGCCGCAGCGGTTATCTTGCCCAGGGCGTCCATCCCAAGGTCACCTATCATGCGGCCTACAAGGGCTTCGCCGACCACTCCCCCGATGCTACCAACGACATGGGGCGCAGCCAGCCGCTGATCAGCTGGAGCCGGATGCCGGTACCCGCCAAGAACACCCTGAACAGCTATGACTTTGGCGCGGCAAACGTACCCTTCAAGGATGGCGGGGCCTTCTGGTCCAACCTGCAGAAGGCCTGGCAGACCCAGTGACCCTGTAGAGTCGCTGGGGCTCCCTGGCTGCGTGGCCGCAGGCGTCCAGCCAACGATGTGCTGGCGACTGCGGAGACACCCCGCTAGCGACGCCCGGTCCGCGTAGCCAGGGCCGACACCCCGACCCCCAGGATCACCAGACCGAGCCCTGCGAGAAACAGCGGGGAGACGGTCGCGCCAAACGCCAGACAGGAGAAGGCGGTACCCACGAGCGGCACCCCCAGAGTGAAATTCGACATGCCGAACGTGGAGATCCTCCGCCCATGCTCCGCCGAGATGACGAAGCAGGCCGACGTCGCGATCGGACCGATGAACAACAGCGCCTCGACCAGCGTTCGATCCCAGACGATGGCGATCGGCGGCCCCTCGACGAGGTAGGCGGCAATCGCCAGGGGGATGGTGGCCAACAGCATCTGCCAGGGCGCCAGGAGCAGGGCCGGGGTTACCCAGCGGTGGCGCTTCACATGCAGGATGACGAATGCCCAGCTCACCGCCGCCAGCAGCAGGAAGGCCGCCCCCACGAGGGTGTCCTGCTGCGTCCAGTCGAGCTCTCCAGGGGAGCAGACCGCGACGACGCCCGCCATCCCCACCAGCAGCCCGGCAAGCTGCAGCCGGGTCGGCGCTTCACGAAACAGCACCCAGGCCACGACCACGCACCACAGCGGCGTGGTGTAGGCCAGGAGCACGGCCTTGCTGGTGTCGACATGCACCATCGCCACCATGCCGAGTCCGGTAAAGGTCATCATCTGCAACAGGCCCACGCTGGCGACGATGGGCAGGTCCTGCCGGGTGGGCCGCCTGAGTTGCCCGCGCACGCCGAGATAGGCGAACAGGCAGAGCGCGGCACTGGCGAATCTGAGGGTCGCCAGCCAGAGCGGCGGCACGCTGTGCAGGGCAAGCTTCGTCACCGGCCAGCTACTGCCCCACAGCAGCACCATGAGGCCCAGGCACAGGTAGGTGGAGGAGATGCCCCGGCCCTTGATGCGGCTTTTCGCCAGATGCTGGATTGAAACGCTCATGGTGCCACCCTGTCGCAAGCAGATTGCCTAGGGTCATGATGCGGCGATACCAGCGAAAAAACGCACCTATCTGTTCCTCTAAAAATAGAATATGGGTAAGTTCTACCCACAAAATGAACAGCATAGGAAAATCTTACCATGAGCCGAGCGACGCTCGATGAGGCCAGCCTGCGTATCCTCGATGCGCTTCAGGAAAATGCGGAGCTCAGCAATGCGGAGCTGGCCGACATCGTGGGCCTTTCCGCTTCGCCCTGCTGGCGCCGCGTCGCGGAAATGAAGGAGCGTGGCGTCTTGCGTGGCGCCGTGACGCTGGTCGATCCGGCAGCGCTCAACCTGGCCATCAACGTCTTCGTGCATGTGTCGCTCAAGCTTCAGGACAAGCAGTCCCTGGAGATCTTCACCAATGCGATCAAGGAGCGCCCGGAAGTGATGGAGTGCTACCTCATGAGCGGCGAGGCGGACTTCATGTTGCGGGTGGTGAGCGAAGACCTGAGCAAATACCAGACGCTCCTGCTCGACTGCCTGACGTCGATCCCCGTCGTGGCCAGCATCAGATCGAGCTTTGCCCTGAGCCAGGTGAAATACACCACGGCCCTGCCCACCAATCATCTGCGAAAGCGTCCGGCCGGCAGCAACGGTTGAGCGTTTGGGAGCGCCAGAGCACCCAGGCGGCTGCGCCCCACGTTTTTGCCCGCTCCGGGGTTTACTTCACGTCCCCCGCGGCTTGGCTCGCGCCGTGGGTTCGGCGATCAAGGGATCGTCCGGCCAGTAGTGCTTGGGATAGCGACCCTTGAGATCCTTCTTTACCTCGCCGTAGGTATTGGCCCAGAAACTGGCCAGGTCCTGGGTGACCTGCACCGGTCGCCGCGCGGGCGAGAGCAGGTGCAGCTTGACCGCCAGTCGTCCACCGGCGAGACGCGGGGTGTCGGCCAGGCCGAACAGCTCCTGCAGCCGTACCGCCAGCACCGGCGGCTGCTCGCTGTAGTCCAGGCGGATGCTGGAGCCGGAGGGCACCGCCAGGCTGCGCGGCGCCAGCTCGTCCAGTTGCCGCGGCAGCGGCCAGGGCAGCAGGCCCTGCAGCATGGCGGCCAGGTCAAGAGTGGCGAAATGGGCCAGCCGGGTGACGCGCTCCAGATAGGGCAGCAGCCAGTCTTCCAGGCTGACCAGCAGGGCGGCGTCGCTCACATCCGGCCAGTCGCTCGTCTGCTTCTGCTGCAGGTCCAGCTGGCGCAGCAGCGCCACCCGCGCCTGCCACTGGCGCAGCTCCGGCGTCCAGGGCAGCAACTCCAGGCCCTTGCGCCGCACCAGCCCGAGCAGCGCCCGGCTGCGGGCGGCGGCGTCCAGATTCTTCAGCGGCTCGCGACTCAGCACCAGTTGGCCGATCCGCCGCTGGCGTTCCGCACGCAGCACCCCCTCGCGTTCATCCCAGTCCAGTTCGTCGTGACTCACCACCTGCTCGGTCAGCGGCCCTTCGAACAGCGCCGGATCCAGTTCGGCGGCGAGGTAGATGCGCTCTTCGCGCTGTCCCTGGCGACTGCCCAGGTCGGCCACCACCAGCCAGGGCGATTTCATCAGCCCATCCGGCTCGCCAAAGCTGGCGGCCCGGCCATTGGCCAGGCGATAGTCCTGGCCGCCGGCCTTGCGCTGCTGGGCGATGCGATCCGGATAGGCGCAGGCCAGCAGCGCCCCGGTCCAGCGCGGATGCTCGGGATCGGCCACCGGCTGCCCGGCCGGGCCGCGCAACAGGCCGCGATACTGGCGGATCAGCTGACGAATGCGCGCCACGCCGCCGCGCGGACCCCGGCCTTCGCCGGCCAGCAGCAGGAGACGGGTGTGCAGATCGGCGCCCTGCCCCGGGGTCAGGTCGCGCTCGCCCAGCAGCGCGGCGATCTCGCAGGCGCGCTCGGCCAGGCCCCAGGCCTGACCGCGCAACAGCAGGTGGGCCAGCCGCGGATGGGCCGGCAGGCCGCTCATGGCCTGGCCGTGAGGCGTGAGCGCGCCTTGCTCGTCCAGGGCGCCCAGCCGCAGCAGCAGATCGCGCGCCTGGGCCAGGGCGGCGGCGGGCGGGGGATCGAGCCAGGCCAGCTCTTCCGCGTTCATGCCCCAGCGCGCCAGTTGCAGGGCCAGACCGGCCAGGTCGGCCTGGAGGATCTCGGCGCTGTCATAGGCCGGCAGCTGCTGATGCAGCTCTTCCGACCAGAGTCGATAGCAGACCCCCGGTTCCAGGCGGCCGGCGCGGCCCTGGCGCTGGGTCGCCGAGGCACGGGAGATGCGGCGGGTGGTCAGGCGGGTCATGCCGCTGCCGGGATCGAAAGCCGGCACGCGCGCCAGACCCGCGTCCACCACCACCCGCACCCCTTCGATGGTCAGGCTGGTCTCGGCGATGTTGGTGGCCAGCACCACCTTGCGCGTCCCCGCCGGCGCCGGCTCGATGGCCGCGCGCTGAGCGGCCAGCTCCAGCTCGCCGTGCAGCGGACAGAGCAATACCCCCGCGGGCAGTTGCTCCGCCAGGCGCTCGGCGGTGCGGCGGATCTCCGCCTGGCCGGGCAGAAAGACCAGCAGGCTGCCGGTTTCCTCGTCCAGTGCCTGCAGCACCGTGGCGGCCACCCGCGCCTCCAGGCGCTCGTCCTGGCCGAGCGGTCGGCTCCAGCGGGTCGTCACCGGAAACATGCGCCCCTCGCTGCGCACCACCGGCGCTCCGCCCAGCAAGGCAGCCAGGCGTTCGCCTTCCAGAGTGGCCGACATCACCAGCAGCTTGAGCGGGGTGTCACGCAGCAGTTCGCGGCCGCTCAGGGTCAGCGCCAGGGCCAGGTCGGCGTCCAGGCTGCGCTCGTGGAATTCGTCGAAGATCACCAGGCCGACGCCCTCCAGCGCCGGATCGTCCTGCAGCCGTCGGGTGAGGATGCCCTCGGTGACCACCTCGATGCGGGTGCGCGGACCCACCCGACTTTCCAGGCGGATGCGATAGCCCACCGTCTCGCCAACGCCTTCGCCCAGCTCCGCGGCCAGGCGCTCGGCGGCGGCACGCGCCGCCAGCCGGCGCGGCTCCAGCAGCAGGATGCGCTGACCGGCCAGCCAGGGCTCATGCAACAGCGCCAGGGGCACGCGGGTGGTCTTGCCGGCCCCCGGCGGCGCTTCCAGCACGCAGTCATCGCGGTGGGCGAGGGCCTGGCGCAGCTCGCGCAGGACAACATCGATGGGCAAGGGCGTCATTGGGCACGGCCGGTGGTCTCAACAGGGCGGGCAGTATAAGAGCGGCTAACAAAATGTAGCGAGCGGCTGTCAGGCAGGTGCGCGCGGCGCGCAGGAACCGCAGTGTACGAGTGGTACATGAGGATTCCGAGCACTGCACGCGCCTGTATGGCAGACGCGCAGTAGTTTTGTTTGTCGCTCTAAAGCGTCTCGCCCGCTGTGATTCCGGCCGTTATAGTGGCGGCCTCATCCAACCGGAGGTTGTCTATGTCGATGCGTACCCGCGCGGTATGTGGCGTCCTCGCCGCAGCCCTGTTCACCCAGCTGACCGCTTGCGGTTCGCTGTTCTATCCCGAGCGCCGCGGCCAGATCACCGGCAGTGGCCGGATCGATCCGGGCATCGTCGCCCTCGATGCCATCGGCCTGCTGTTCTACATCATTCCCGGCCTGATCGCCTTTGGCGTGGACTTCGCCACCGGCGCCATCTACCTGCCGGACAACAAGCGCGCCGAGGTCGATCCGGGCGAGCTGAACAAGGCGGTCAACCCGGACGGCAGCGTCGATCGCGCACGCCTCAAGGCCATCATCCAGCAGGCCACCGGCCACAGCCTGCCGCTGGACGATCCGCGCCTGCTGCAGCGCAGCGGCAGCAACGAGCAGCTCGCCAGCCTGGGCCTCGCCCCGCGCGCCTGATGAGCGACCCGCACGGCACCGAGCGGCTCCTGCGTCGCGGCCCCCCCCCCCCGGGGGGGGGGGGGGCGGCGCGGGTGCGGGGCCGGGGGGGTTTTCAAATCTGACGCGGCCG